>NZ_JAWOTB010000015.1:0-69717 GCF_033338655.1 Vibrio sp. Vb1729
AAGATTATCTGGAGAATCAAACCATGAAAAAGTGGCTTGTCGCCGCATCGATGATGACGCTTCTGACATCGTGCGCGTACTCACCGATTTACAATGGTAAAGAACCGTACTCGGGAAGCCAGTTCATGCTGATGGATAGTCCGCGTCATACGATGGACTTTTTCATTGAGAGCATGACAGAAGACCTGATGGTTTCTAATGTGGCAGTATCAGCGCGGACACCGATTGCGATTACCTCGTTTGTTGATCTACAAAATATGGATGCAACAAACTGGTTAGGTAACTCGGTCTCTGAAGGTTTTATCCATCAGTTTCAGCGCCGAGGGTTTAAAGTGGTTGATTTCAAAACTACGGGCTCTATTCAAGTGACGCAGCAGGGCGATTTTGCTTTAAGTCGTGATTGGCAAGATTTAGCTCAAGAGCAGCAAATTCAGTATGTACTGACCGGAACAATGTTGCGCCAAGAGGGCGGAGTGCTTGTCAATGCACGCGTGGTTGGCATGCAAAGCCGTGTAGTTGTAGCGACAGCGCAAGGTTTCCTTCCGGCTGACCGTATTGGGCGTGACTTAGATACGTTAAATAGCATTCGCACACAAGATGGTGTGTTGATTCGTTCTGACCCTACCATTCGTCAGCCGTACACTGTGATTCTCCGTCCATAGGATAGAAGCATGAAGAAGTTATTATTTATTGTTGCCACACTGATATTGGTTGGGTGTCAGCCATTACAACAGATGCGTCAAGATGAAATCTTAGTGGCGGTGGGTTACGCTAGCGTCAGTGAGCAAACAGGCCGCACAGTTGAAGAAAAGCGTGTACGAGCAATGCGCGCATCAAAAATTGATGCTTATCGTGAGCTAGCAGAGCAAGTTTATGGCATGCGTGTTAGTGGACGTGCAGAGCTGCAAGACCAGCGTTTGGGTATTGAAAGCACCACTGGTGCCGTCGATGGTGTAATTCGTGGTGCAGAAGTTGTGCGTAGTTATCTTGTTGAAGACAGTTATGTGACTGAGCTGCGTCTGGATATCCGTAAGATGGATAAGCTACGTGATTATGGAGAAGTTCAGCAGGTACCTGAGAAGCGTCAGCAAACTTTGTTTTAAACCATTTCACTAGACAGATAATCTTTTTGAGCGGCTGATTGGTAACAATGAGTCGCTTTTTTTATATCTACGTGAGCGCGGGAATTGAGGGTAGGAGTGACGTTTAAGCTTTTATATTGGTGCCAAGCGTCGAGATGGTGTGGGTTTTTCCGCCCGCATTGTAGGTCATGCCAACTTTGCCATGAGTTCGCTGAAGCATGTTGTTGAGTTTATTGAAGCTCAGCTGTGCGCGACTAAGCGATTCGCCATTTACTTGGTTAACTTGTTGACAGTCTAGGACGATCGATTGGATTTGAGCAACAACCTGACTTAGGTGCTCATCTTCAGTAAGTTGATTGACGTGCGGGTGAGAGGCGATTCGCTGATCAGTTGTTCTGAGCTGATCAATGAGCGTCATCTTCTGTTTGGCAATGTTCTCAATCTCGGTAGAGACACGCGCCGTGATTGCTTGTGTTTCTTGGCGTAAAACAGCGGAAAGTGCCTTAGCATTTTCTAGCTGGAAATTAACGAGATCGACTAATGCTGCCATAAAATACTTACCTTCGGCCTAAGTCAGTTAGCTTTTGCCTTGCAATTCGTTTTCAAACTTAATCATGTTGTCAGCCAATTTTTCAGGATCGACTTTGTATGAACCGTTTGTGATAGCTTCTTTGATTGCTGCAACTTTGGCGCTGTCATATGCCGGAGAAGCTGCCATATCCTTCTGGAGTTTACTGACGGCTTTACTTTGCTGGCTGAGTGATACTGCGTCTTGTTGCGCTGGCGCCTTTTTTGATTCTGTCGTGCTGGTAGCATTGGAATCGTTACGTGCAGGTGCGCGACTTGTTGTCGTCATCATTTGCCCTGAACGTATATTATCTATACCTGCCATGTTTAACCTTTGCCTTGTATCGTAATACTGGTATCCAGACTATCGACCAGCGCAAAAATAACTTTAGTCATTTTTTGCATTTTTATTGATCAGTTTAAACACGCTACCAGTGGGTATTAAAAATTAACAGTGATTTCCGCAATGTCAGTCACTATGCCTTCTATTATACGTTGTGACTTATCATTTTTCACTCTTACTTGATCGCCAGCTGAACCATCCTGCAATGCTGTGCCTTGCGTTGTGATCGTCATGCCAGAATTCACCGCTTTGATAATGACCTTTTCATTTCGGCATACCACACAAACATCATTTCTCTCTACGACATCGCCTAAACGAACATTACGCTTTAGCTTTGCCCCAACCACTTGATCGTAGCTAGAAAATCCATCTTTACGAAAGCGCTGTAGCTCGATCATGGAAGTGGTAACATCCGATGCGCTGACGATTTCTCCTCTCCCTAGTGTTCGTGTAGCGACGATCATTGGTACTGATACCGAGATCCTCACAGGGACATAGACTTTCCAGTCATCCGGTTGGCATTCCACTAACACATTGATGTTACTTCTCGTGCTGCTGGTGGAAGAGGCAGATGTATCTAACGGAACAGGGCAATCCGTTGCTTTTATTCTCGAGTCGATCTCTGCCGCATTAACAGATAGCTCGCCACCATCAGGCTGATCAACCGTAGCAAGAATATGTTGTTCTGCTGCTGTTTTTATTTGCTCGATCTGATTATCTGAAGCTGAATGAACAAAAAAGCTAAACATACTGAGCAAAATGCCGATAGACTTAGCGTACTTTGTAATTAGCGCTCTACATATTGTCATAGTCAATGGTGTCGAAGTGAAAGTGAAATACGCCATACTGTCTCCCTGGTATCGTGCTTGCCAGTGGTAGAGTATCATTTAAAAACAAAAAGTTTGAGATGGAGATGAGCATATGACGGGGATTCTTGACTCGGTGAATCAGCGTACGCAACTCGTCGGTCAGAACCGATTGGAATTATTGACCTTTCGACTGATGGGCCGACAGCGCTACGGCATTAACGTATTCAAAGTGAAAGAAGTACTACAGTGCCCTAAGCTGACTTCAATGCCAAATCTACACCCTCTGGTTAAAGGTATCGCTCATATCCGCGGCCATACCGTGTCCGTTATTGATTTGAGCCTGGCAATTGGTGGCCGCCCAACCACTGATTTAGATAAATGTTTTGTTGTTATTGCAGAATTTAACCGTACGATCCAAGCATTTTTGGTATCATCGGTTGAGCGTATTATCAATATGCATTGGGAAGCGATTTTGCCACCGCCAGACGGCGCAGGTAAAGCGCACTATTTGACTGCCGTGACAAACATTGACAATGAGCTGGTTGAAATCCTTGACGTTGAAAAAATCCTGGCAGAAATTGCGCCAGTTGATGAAACGATGGATTCCGCTATTGGCGAAGAAATCGCACAAGCAGAGCAAGAAAAGCCTATTGTACGCCGCATACTGATTGCTGATGACTCGACGGTCGCGCGTAAACAGGTAGAGCGTGCGATTACATCCATCGGTTTTGAGGTCGTATCTGTCAAAGACGGCAAAGAAGCGTACAATAAGTTGATTGAAATGGCTCAAGAAGGCAATATCTACGATCAAATTTCGTTGGTTATTTCCGATATTGAAATGCCAGAAATGGACGGCTATACCTTAACGGCTGAAATTCGCAGACATGCCGATTTGAAAGACCTTTATGTTATCCTCCATTCTTCATTAAGTGGTGTATTCAACCAAGCTATGGTTGAGCGTGTAGGTGCCAACACCTTCATTGCGAAATTTAACCCAGATGAGTTGGGTAACGCGGTTAAATCTGCATTAACACAATAAAAGAGACATTAATGACTGCTATTACAATCAGTGATCAAGAGTATCGTGACTTTAGCCGTTTTCTAGAATCGCAATGTGGCATCGTGTTAGGTGATAGCAAGCAATACCTCGTGCGTAGCCGACTGAGTCCTTTAGTGACGAAGTTTAAGCTCGCATCGTTATCAGATTTGCTACGTGATGTTGTTACAGGGCGTAATCGAGAATTACGAGTCGCCGCTGTGGATGCGATGACGACTAACGAAACCTTGTGGTTTCGAGATACTTATCCGTTCACGGTTTTAGCTGACAAATTATTGCCAGAAGTAGCGGCAAGTAAGCGCCCAATTAAGATCTGGTCTGCTGCCAGTTCATCGGGCCAAGAACCGTATTCTATTGCAATGACGATCCTGGAAACGCAACAGCGCAAGCCGGGCTTGTTACCAAACGTGTCCATTACAGCCACAGATATTTCGGCAAGTATGCTCGAGATGTGTCGTGCAGGGGTGTACGACAACTTGGCTTTGGGTCGCGGGCTTTCACCAGAACGTCGTCGCACCTTCTTTGAAAATGCGGACGGTGGTCGCATGAAAGTCAAAGATAACGTCAAGCGTTTGGTGAACTTTCGTCCACAAAACCTGATGGACAGTTACGCACTGATGGGTAAGTTCGACATCATTTTCTGTCGTAACGTATTGATTTACTTTTCTCCAGAAATGAAATCTAAAGTGCTTAACCAAATGGCGAGCAGTTTAAACCCTGGTGGTTACTTGCTGTTAGGGGCATCAGAGTCGCTAACTGGTCTGACTGATAAATTTGAAATGGTGCGCTGTAATCCGGGCATCATTTACAAGCTTAAATAGCGGTATCTCTTCATTGATAGAAAAGCCTGACTTCGTGTCAGGCTTTTTTGTTTGTTACCTTTCTGCGCCGAGCGCTTCATGTATCACTCAATTAGTTGAAGCGCGTTTTTGCCTTGTGCCCTCAACACGGTGTATCTTTATTAAGTGAGCAAAGTGATACGACATGACATTCCAGTTACTTTGGCTCACTTATTGCTATTTCAATTCACGGTAACCACTAGGTTGGTGTAATGCTTTAGGTTTTGGCATGCTAATTGCTTTTTGGTTATCAATCACGGTCAGTTCTTAATTGTAGAGGCAAACATGGCTATATCTTTTGACAATGCACTAGGCATCCACCAGCACACGGTGGGCGTACGTGAGCGCAATGCAGAGGTGATTTCCACCAACATCGCACAAGCAAACACGCCTGGTTACAAAGCAAGAGGTTTAGACTTTGCGAAGGAATTGCAAGCGGCAACATCTGGGGCAAGCATTGGTCTTAGTCGCACAGATGGTCGGCATATTCCTGCCACTACAACGTTGGTTGGGGACAAGTTATATCGTCTTCCTACGCAACCAGATACGGGAGATGGCAACACGGTAGACTTGGATTTAGAGCGTAACTTGTTTATGCAAAACCAAATCAGACACCAAGCATCACTCGACTTTCTAGGCAGCAAATTCAAGAACTTAACCAAAGCAATCAAAGGGGAATAATTTAGATGAGCTTATTTAACGTTTTCAATGTGACAGGTTCCGCAATGAGCGCTGAATCCGTTCGTCTGAATACTACCTCAAGCAACTTGGCGAACGCCGACAGTGTCAGCAGCTCTGCGAAAGACACTTACAAAGCGCGTCATGCCGTGTTTGGTGCAGAGTTAAGTAACGCCATGCGTGGCGGTGATACGGTGCCAGTGAAAGTGATGGGTATTGTAGAAAGTGATAAACCGCTGAGTGCGGAGTACAACCCAGACCATCCCCTTGCAAACGAAGAAGGCTACATTTACAAGCCTAACGTCAATGTAATGGAAGAAATGGCAAACATGATTTCAGCTTCTCGTGCATACCAAACTAATGTACAGGTCGCTGATTCTAGTAAACAAATGCTGCTGCGTACGCTGCAGATGGGTCAATAAGGATAAGGGGGTAGCGTATGGCCGGAATTAACAACGTTGGTCAAAGCGGCTTGTCCTATATCGACCAGCTTAAAAGTCTACAAGAGAGTAACAAGAAAGCGGAAGAGAGCACGGGTAAGCAGGACCTAAAACAGGAAGACTTCTTATCATTGCTCACGAAGCAACTGTCTCAGCAAGACCCTTTTAAGCCGGTAAGTAATGACCAGATGATTGCGCAAATGGCTTCATTTGCGACCGTTGATGGCATTGGCAAGATGAACACTCAGTTTGAGAGTTTGAATTCGTCAATGACATCAAATCAAGCGTTACAAGCTTCCTCTTTGGTAGGGCGTGACGTATTGGTCCCAGGAGCAGCAGGTGTGAAGCAGGACGACGCACCAATGGCGGCAATGGTTAAGCTTTCACAATCTATCGATAATCTGTTTGTTCGTGTAGAGGATGAAGCTGGCCAACTGGTTCGTACCTTTGAGGTAGGGGCGAAACCAGCCGGCGACACGCGTGTGCTTTGGGACGGTAAAGATGAAAGCGGAAATCCACTGCCAGCTGGCAAATACAAAGTGAAAGCGTCTGGCTTAGTTGAGGGGGAGTCGCAAGAGTTCCCAGTATCGACGTATGCCAACGTAAACAGCGTATTGCTTGGCAAAGGTGACGGAAACGTATTACTCAATCTGGCTGGTTTTGAATCGCCAGTTCGACTTGCAGAAGTATTGGAAGTCGGCAAAGCGTAGTCATAGCTCGCTAGATTAGGAGATTTTGGAATGTCATATGTATCTTTAAGCGGTTTGTCCGCCGCCCAACTGGATTTGAACACCACCAGTAACAACATTGCGAACGCCAACACTTACGGCTTTAAAGAGTCCCGTGCTGAGTTTGCTGATGTCTACTCTAACTCTTTATTTACTAACGCAAAAACCACACCGGGTGGTGGTGCACAAGCAAGCCAAGTGGCACAGCAGTTCCATGAAGGCTCTAGCATTTACACCAACAACCCAATGGATTTGCGTGTTTCGGGGACAGGTTTTTTCGCTGTAGCGAAAGAGCGTCTAACTCCACAACAGAATGAACTGACACGTAATGGTGCATTTCACTTAAATAAAGAAAACTACATGGTGACCGCGAACGACGAGTTCTTATTAGGTTACCAAGTGGACCCAAGCTCTGGTGAGGTTTCTTCATACGAGCCACAACCCATCAATATTCCTGCTGAATTTGGTAAGCCAAAACAAACAGCAAACATTGAAGTGGGTGTGAACTTGCCAGCGAACGGCGATTTGAAAGATCCAACGCAGTTTGATTTTTCAGACCCAGATACATACAACCGTTCAACCTCTTCGACAATTTATGACTCGATGGGTCAGTCTTACAAGCTAACGACGTATTACTTGAAAGATCAGACTCAGCCAAATACATGGAACACTTACTACACCGTGACAGATAAAGAAGGTGAAAAGCCTTTAAATGTTGCGGCTGGTGATGCGCAAACGCCAACAGGTCATGTGGGGCATACCATGAAGTTCAACAACGATGGTACGTTGGCGAGCTTGAACAATGGTCAGCCAATCACTTCTGTGGCTCTGGGCGATCCGGCGACGAACACGACACCAGTCGATATGAATGGTGCCGATCCTGCGCAGACGCTTAACTTCGGCTTAGGCTCAGCAACACAGTTTGCGGCTCCGTTCGAACTGACTAAGTTTGACGAAGACGGTGCAACGACGGGCTTCCTAACCAAAGTTGACTTCGATGAAAACGGCAGCGTATTGGGAACTTACTCAAACGGTGAAAACGTTACATTGGGTCGTGTTGCTCTCGTACGTGTTCCAAACGAGCAAGGTCTGGATAAGAAAGGCGGCACTCAATGGGATTCAACGCAGTTCTCTGGTGACAAGATCTGGGGTGAATCAAATAAAGGCTCTTTCGGCACCATCAATAACGGTATGCTGGAACAGTCAAACATTGATATGACGCAGGAGTTGGTGGACCTGATCTCTGCTCAGCGTAACTTCCAAGCAAACTCACGTTCGCTCGAAGTACACAACCAACTACAACAGAATATCTTACAGATCCGCTAGAGCACTAGCTGGGTCATTCGATACTCTGCTTGAGTAAGCAATGGCGTGTGATTGCTTCTTAGTAATTACCGCTTTGTTCACTTTCATCATGACATTCATCTGATGCTTAGCCTGAATACACCTCACTCAGGCTAAGCATGCTTTGATCTACGATTTGCCGCTGTTGCCGCCGTATGGATCAAAACCTTGCCTCTCGTTACAGTTTTCTGCCCCTATTGACCTCTTTTAATTGTTGATTGTTAATTCAAAGTATTGATTGATAAGCCTATTTTTGTTTTGGCATAACTATTGCTTTTACTCCGTGTACAGAGAGATTTTTTGGAGTAATTTATGGATCGCGCACTGTTTCTCGCAATGAGTGGCGCCAAGCAAAATATGCAGGCACTACAATTGCGCGCTAATAACTTGGCTAACGTAAGCACGACCGGATTTCGGGCTGATTTAGCACAGGCTCGCTCAATGCAGGCTTATGGTGAAGGCCATCCTTCACGTGTATTCAGCATGACAGAGCGTCCAGGGCATAACTTTGCTCAAGGTAGCGTGATTACAACAGGGCGTGATCTGGATGTGACGATTGAAGGCAGCGGTTGGATATCGGTACTCGATCACACAGGGAAAGAAGGGTTGACCCGTAACGGCAACCTAAAAGTCGATCAAAATGGCATGCTTACCAACGCAAGTGGTCATTTGGTGCTGGGTGAAAACGACGCGCCGATTACTTTGCCTATCCCTCTCTCCAAAATTGAAATCGGTCGGGATGGCACCATCTCTGTGCTTCCTCAAGGTGCCCCGGCAGAAGAATTCCAAGCGGTTGATCGCATTAAGCTTGTTAAGCCTAATGAGCAAAGCTTGTTTAAAGACACCAATGGCTTATTTCGCCATAAAACTCCAAACCAACCTTACGAAGCAGACGCGACTGTTAGCCTCCAGACGGGAGCGATAGAAGGCAGTAACGTGAATGCCGTAGGTGAAATGACCGCATTGATTGACTTACAACGTCAGTTTGAAATGCAAGTCAAGATGATGAGCACAGCTGAAGAAATGGATAAATCTTCAGATTCACTGCTTCGTATGAGTTAACAGAGTTAGAGGTTCACTATGCATCCAGCACTATGGGTAAGTAAAACAGGTCTAGACGCCCAACAAACCAACATTGCCACGATTTCGAACAACTTGGCGAACGCCTCTACTGTCGGCTACAAAAAGAGCCGTGCAGTATTCGAAGATTTGTTCTATCAGAACATCAACCAGCCTGGCGGCCAGTCATCTCAGAACACGGAACTGCCAAGTGGCTTGATGCTAGGTGCGGGTTCTAAAGTGGTTGCGACGCAAAAAGTGCACACGCACGGCAATGCACAGACAACGACTAACGCACTGGACATGATGGTGGAAGGCGACGGTTTTTTCCAAGTGACATTGCCGGACGGCAACATCGGTTATACCCGTAACGGTCAGTTCACGCTCAATGGTGAAGGTACGTTAGTCACGTCGGGTTCTGGCTACCCTGTAGAGCCTGAAATTGTGATTCCAGAAGATGCGATTTCTATTACTGTCGGTACGGATGGTGAAGTGTCGGTTCGCGTCCGAGGTCAGCAAGACAACCAAGTCGTTGGTCAGCTAACCATTACAGACTTTGTTAACCCGGGTGGCCTAGAGCCAATTGGTCAGAACCTTTACTTACCAACGGGTGCCAGTGGCGATCCACAAGAGGGTGTTCCTGGTTTGGACGGTTTGGGGGAAATTCGTCAATCCATGCTGGAAGCGTCCAACGTGAATGTAACAGAAGAGTTGGTCAATATGATCGAAGCCCAGCGCGTTTACGAAATGAACTCAAAAGTGATCTCGTCAGTCGATAAGATGATGAGCTTCGTTAACCAGCAATTGTAACGATTAAGAGCAAGATTTGAGGAGCTCACGATGAAACGTATTTGCCTACTCGCTTTGATTGCTACGATGTCGGGCTGTGCCATGTTGGAACCGATTGAAACGGAAGAAGTGACACAAGCAACCACTGTGGTCGACGCAGTAGAAGGTGATAAATCGAAAGAAGAGAGCAGCGGTATTGTAGATACTTTACGTGGTAGAAGCGATCCGGTTGCTGGCGACCCTGCTTGGGCTCCAATTCATCCGAAAAACAAACCTGAGCATTACGCTGCTGCAACAGGTTCGTTGTTTAGCGCCGAGCACATTACCGATCTCTACGACGATTCTAAACCACGTGGTATTGGCGACATTATTACCGTAACACTTGATGAGACAACCAGTGCGACGAAAAGCGCAAATGCCGATTTATCGAAAACCAATGAAGCGCAAATGGACCCGCTTCAAGTGGGCGGAGAAGAGCTGAAAATTGGCGGAAAATATAATTTCTCTTATGACTTAAACAACTCCAACTCATTTGCAGGTGACTCTTCTGCAAAGCAGAGCAACAGCATCAGTGGTTACATCACTGTTGAGGTGATCGAAGTACTGGCAAACGGCAACCTCGTGATCCGCGGTGAGAAGTGGATGACGCTAAATACGGGTGATGAGTACATACGTTTAAGTGGCACTATTCGTCCGGATGATATTAATTTCGACAACACCATTGCATCAAATCGCGTTTCTAACGCAAGAATTCAATACTCAGGGACTGGTTTGCAACAAGATATGCAAGAGCCAGGCTTCTTGGCACGATTCTTTAATGTAGCGCTATAACACGCCGTGCTGACGGCAATTTGACTGCAAGAGATAAGTAAGCATGAAAAAACTCCTTTTAGTACTGATGAGCGTTGCTCTGTTTTCTACCGTAGCCCAAGCCGCACGTATCAAAGACGTCGCGCAAGTGGCAGGTGTACGAAGCAACCAACTCGTGGGTTATGGTTTGGTTTCAGGCTTACCTGGTACGGGTGAAGCGAACCCGTTTACAGAGCAAAGTTTCGCCGCCATGCTGCAAAACTTCGGCATTCAGATGCCGCCGGGCACAAAGCCAAAAATTAAAAACGTTGCCGCAGTCATGGTTACGGCAGAATTGCCGCCTTTCTCTAAACCGGGTCAGCAAGTGGACGTGACTGTCTCTTCCATCGGAAGTGCTAAAAGTTTGCGTGGTGGTACGCTACTACAAACGTTCCTCAAAGGTCTCGACGGTCAAGTTTACGCGGTTGCTCAAGGTAACTTAGTGGTGAGCGGCTTCAGTGCTGAAGGCGCTGACGGTTCTAAAATCGTAGGTAACAATCCAACCGTTGGTCTTATCTCTAGTGGTGCGACAGTAGAGCGAGAAATTCCAAACCCATTTGGTCGTGGTGATTACATCACGTTCAACTTGCTTGAGTCAGACTTCACAACGGCTCAACGTATGGCGGATGCTGTAAACAACTTCCTTGGCCCACAAATGGCGAGCGCTGTTGACGCGACATCAGTGCGCGTGCGTGCTCCTCGTGACGTCAGCCAGCGTGTTGCGTTCTTATCGGCAATTGAAAACCTAGAGTTTGACCCAGCAGATGGTGCAGCCAAAATCATCGTTAACTCTCGCACGGGCACCATCGTAGTTGGTAAGCATGTGCGTCTTAAACCAGCAGCAGTAACGCACGGCGGCATGACGGTTGCGATCAAAGAAAACCTGAATGTTAGCCAACCTAACGGCTTTTCTGGTGGGCAAACCGTAGTCGTACCAGACTCGGATATCGAAGTCAGCGAAGAGCAAGGCAAAATGTTTAAGTTCGAACCAGGCTTAACGTTGGATGATTTGGTCCGTGCCGTGAACCAAGTCGGGGCTGCGCCTTCGGACTTGATGGCAATTTTACAAGCATTGAAGCAAGCTGGTGCCATTGAAGGCCAGTTGATCATCATTTAATGGTTAGGAGGTAGGTATAATGAACAATCCTAACGACATTGGTTTTATCCATGACATCAGTTCTCTGGATACTCTGCGTCAAAAAGCAGTGAAAGAGGGAAAAGATGGCGAGCAAGAAGCATTGCATGCGGCTGCTCGTCAGTTCGAATCGATCTTCACCTCCATGATGTTGAAATCCATGCGTGAAGCCAATGAGGGCTTTGAGTCCAACATGATGAACAGCCAAAACGAGAAGTTCTACCGACAAATGTTGGATGAACAGATGGCGAGTGAATTGAGTTCGTCTGGTTCAATGGGACTGGCCGATATGATTGTTAAGCAATTAACGGCTGGGCAAGGGAACGACAAAAAAGAAACGGCTATGCGTGATGCGGCAAACAATGCTGCGGAATATCGTCGTGTTGACCCGAAAAAAGCGCGCGAGATTGAACAGCGCTTGATTGAATCTGGTCAACTATCTCGACCAAGCAATGAACCCACTCGATTCGATTCACCAGAATCCTTTGTTAACTCGATGAAGCCATACGCGGAGAAAGCTGCGAAAGCCCTAGGAGTCGAGCCATCTCTGCTACTTGCGCAAGCCGCTTTGGAAACGGGGTGGGGGCAAAAGGTCGTGAAGAACGCGCGTGGCAGCAGCAACAACTTATTTAATATCAAAGCAGATCGAAGCTGGCAGGGTGACAAAGTGACGACTCAAACTTTAGAGTTCCACGATAACACGCCAGTGAAAGAGACGGCAGCGTTTCGCTCATACTCAAGTTACGAAGACAGCTTTAATGACTTTGTACGATTTTTGAATGACAACCCACGTTACGAGACAGCATTGCAGCAACGCGGGAATTCAGAGTCGTTTATTCGCGGTATCCACAGTGCGGGTTACGCGACCGATCCGAACTACGCAGATAAAGTCCTGCAGGTGAAGGATAAAATCGAAAGTATGTAATGTCTCTGCGCCAATTTATGACGTTCTCGAAGGCTTGCCATAGTGCAAGCCTTCACTTTATCTGAATATCTACGCCTTTCTATCACTTGGCACATCTTTTGCTTTAAACGTGTCTAGGTGATCGGTTTTGCCGATTTATATTTCGTTTTTGGGGGCATGTATGGCGTCAGATCTTCTGAATGTAGGTACTCAAAGTGTGCTTACTGCTCAGAGACAATTAAACACCACTGGTCATAACATTTCTAATGTTAATACAGAGGGTTATAGCCGTCAGTCTGTTATCCAAGGCACGAATGATCCGCGCATGTTTGGTGGTTCTACCTACGGCATGGGTGTGCATGTGGAAAATGTTCGCCGCTCGTGGGATCAGTTTGCCGTGAATGAACTGAACCTGTCGTCGACCAACAATGCCAACAAAACGGATACCCAAGATAATCTTGATATGCTTTCTAGCATGTTGAGCTCTGTGGCATCGAAGAAAATTCCCGAGAACCTGAATGAGTGGTTCGATGCGGTAAAAACCATGGCAGATACCCCGAACGATTTAGGGGCACGAAAAGTGGTATTGGAAAAGGCGAAAATCTTCTCTGATACATTAAATGATTTCCACGAAACCGTGCGACTGCAATCTGATGTCACCAATAAAAAATTGGATATGGGCATTGAGCGCGTTAATCAACTTGCGTTGGAAATTCGCGATATTCATCGACTGATGATGCGTACTCCCGGTCCACATAATGACCTGATGGATCAGCATGAAAAGCTGGTTACTGAGCTGTCAGAGTACACCAAAGTTACCGTAACCCCACGCAAAAATGCGGAAGGGTTTAATGTTCATATCGGCAATGGACACACTCTTGTTTCTGGCACGGAAGCAAGCCAGCTCAAAATGATCGATGGCTATCCGGATGTTCATCAAAGACGATTAGCAATGGTGGAAGGGAATGGCATTAAAGCGATCAAGTCTGATGATATGGATGGCAAAATCGGCGCTTTACTTGAAATGCGCGACAAACACATCCCACAACTGCAAGATGAAATGGGCCGTTTAGCGACGGGCTTTTCCTACAAAATTAATCAGCTGCAATCTCAAGGTCTGGATCTCAACGGTAAGATAGGTAAAGACGTATTTACCGACGTGAACTCTGAGCTGGTGGCAAAATCTCGAGTTTTTGCTGCGCCTGACTCCCAAGCTGATGTTGCGGTTTACATCGAGGACATTTCCGCGATCAAAGGTGGTGAATATTCGCTGCGTTATGATGGCGATCAATACAGCGTGACAACACCGAAAGGTGAGCAAATGTCGTTGAACATCGACCGTTCGGATTCGTCATTTGTTCTGGATGGTATGAAAGTGCAAATTGGTGAAGGCCTTGCCGCCGGTGAGCGCGTATTGCTCCGCCCAACGAGAAGTGGTGCAGCCATCATAAAGATGGAAACCAATGACGCAAAAGCTATTGCCGCACAAAGTTATGAAGCCTCAACCACTTTTGCCCAAGGTAACGCCAAGTTTAAAATTCGTGAGGCGGGGGATGTTAAAGAGTTTGAGGTTACCGTACAACCAACCGACGAGAAGCATGATAAGCCGTGGTTAAAGATCACGGATAACAAGGGTAATTTACTATCGGACAAATACTCATACCCGTTAGATAAAGATAACCCGAAGATTGAAATATCAGTGCCGAAAAGCCATCCGCTGTATAAAAACGGCGATGCAACCGTGTTTGAGTTGAGCGAAGGCGCACTGATGAATGATAAATTCACCGCAAACTTGGTGCCTTCTGAAGGTGGTAACGGCAACTTGAGAAAAATGCAGAAGATCCAAACAGACAAGATGATGGATGGAAAATCCAGTACCTTGATCGATGTTTATCATAACCTCAATACCGAAGTTGGACTGAAGTCTTCTACAGCAAACCGTTTAGCCTCCGTCGCTCGTTTAGAGCATGAAGCGGCGCAAGAGCGCGTTGCTTCTATTTCTGGTGTTAACCTCGATGAAGAAGCGGCCAACATGATGAAGTTTCAACAAGCGTACATGGCTTCATCACGTGTGATGCAAGCGGCGAATGATACCTTCAATACCATTTTACAACTGAGGTAAGGAGAAGAGATAAGTGCTAACCCGAATTTCTAGTTTCCATAACTATCAGTCCGTACAAAATGATCTGCGTCGTCAAGAGAATAAGGTTCACCACAACCAAGAGCAGCTTGCTTCAGGGAAAAAGTTACTGAAACCTAGTGACGACCCCCTCGCTGCGCATTACATCCAAAACATTAGTCAGCAACAAGAACAGCTACAACAATATCTTAGCTCGATAGTGTTGGTGCGTAATCGTCTAGAAAACCACGAAGTTAATATCGCCAATGCGGAGAATTTTGCCGACGAGTCGAAGCGCTTAACGATGGAAATGATTAACGGTGCGTTTTCTGCGGAAGACCGACAAGCAAAGAAGCGTGAGCTAGAAGAGATTGCGAACAACTTCCTTAACTTGGTGAACTCGCAAGATGAATCTGGTAACTACGTGTTTGCTGGCACTAAGCCAAAAAGCCAACCATTTTATCGCGATAAAGATGGTAGCGTGCAATACGCTGGGGACGATTATCAGCGCAAAATGAAAGTTTCTAGCATGCTTGAGATGCCAATGAACGATCCTGGCAGCAAGCTGTTTATGGAGATACCAAACCCATTTGGCGATTATCAGCCGAATTACGATCTACAAAACGGTTCTGAGTTGCTATTAAACAGAGCCACTAACGTTGATACGAAGGATGATGCGGCGTATCGCGTGACATTTGTCGATATGAATAACGGCAAATTTGGTTACCAATTAGAGCGTAACGGCAAAGTAGTGGATGCCGATGAGTTTTCACCAGAGAAAGGGATTGAATACAAAGGCCTGAAAGTGCACGTAAAAGGCCAAATTACGCCTGGTGACAGCATTGAGATCGAAAAGCGGGCAGAGTTCAGCATTTTCGATACCTTCAAGGATGCAATGGCATGGTCAGACAAATCGGTTTCGGATACGTCGGCGACTGCTAAATTGCACCAAATGACAGAAGAATTCCACGCTGCTTTTATCCATTTGAATAAAGCGCGTACAGATGCCGGGGCTCGATTGAGTACGCTGGATATCCAAGAGCAAAATCATGAAGACTTTAATTTGTCTCTGGCAAAAGCGAAGAGCAACTTTGAGGACTTGGATTACTCTAAAGCCGTGATCGAGTTCAGTGAAAACTCGCGAGCATTACAGGCATCGCAACAAGCATTCGGTAAGACCAAAGATCTAACGTTGTTTAACTACATCTAGTATGACACTCATACACATTGTCTGATTTTGATGCCTTATGTGCAAAGCCTTAAGCGCGATAAGTCGACGTAACCTGAGAGTCTGAGATGTCATGCGGCACGATTTTACCCAAAGCGGCAATGATGCGGGAGGCAAGTCGGGCGGCAACAGGGCAGCGTTCAATACCCTTGGGCTAAGATGAGGCTGACAAACCGGAAATAGCTTAATGATAAAGCTAACTTATTGTTTATTTGATTCTTTTAAAAGTAGTTAAATAATTTACGCAAGTTGGCACACAAATTGTATTGAAAATATCAGAACAGATTTAGAGATTCTAAACCCTGCGTTTAAGGCAGATTTAGCAAGTAACTTTTACGGTCAGTGCTTATCCAAATGAGAGTAAAGCTGGCCGCTTCGCAAAAGCTTGCGAACTCAACAGGAGAGCAAAATGGCTGTAACAGTTAGTACTAACGTCTCCGCGATGACCGCGCAGCGTTACCTAAACAAAGCGACTGATGAATTAAACACGTCGATGGAGCGCTTATCTTCAGGACATAAGATTAACAGTGCAAAAGATGATGCGGCAGGTCTACAGATCTCTAACCGCTTAACTGCACAGTCTCGTGGCCTAGATGTCGCAATGCGTAACGCGAACGATGGTATCTCGATTGCACAAACCGCTGAAGGTGCGATGAATGAGGCAACCTCTGTCATGCAACGAATGCGTGACCTTGCGATTCAATCATCGAACGGTACTAACTCTCCAGCTGAGCGTCAGGCGATCAACGAAGAGTCAATGGCATTGATTGACGAGCTAAACCGTATTGCAGAAACCACTTCATTTGGTGGTCGTCGTCTATTGAACGGCTCATTCGGTGAAGCAGCATTCCAGATTGGTGCGAGCTCAGGTGAAGCCATGATCATGGGACTCACCAGCATTCGTGCGGACGATACTCGCATGGGCGGTGTGACCTTCTTATCTGAGAACGGTAAAGATAAAAACTGGAGTGTTGACCCAGCTAAATCTGACTTGAAGATCACGCTACCAGGTATGGGTGAAGACGAAGACGGCAATGTTGATGATCTAGAAATCAACATTAATGCCAAAGCGGGCGACGACATCGAAGAGCTTGCCACTTACATTAATGGTCAGTCTGATATGATTAATGCGTCTGTAAGTGAAGATGGCAAGTTGCAAGTTTTTGTCGCGCATCCAAACGTTCAGGGTGAGATTTCTATTTCTGGTGGATTAGCATCTGAGCTTGGCCTGAGTGATGAACCTATCAGAACGTCAGTACAAGATATTGATATGACCACGGTACAAGGTTCTCAAAACGCGATTTCTGTGCTGGATTCGGCACTGAAATACGTAGACTCGCAACGTGCAGACTTAGGTGCGAAGCAAAACCGTTTGAGTCACAGCATCAACAACTTGGCGAATATCCAAGAAAACGTTGACGCATCGAACAGCCGAATTAAAGATACAGATTTTGCGAAAGAAACCACGCAAATGACCAAAGCACAAATTTTGCAACAGGCAGGTACATCGATTCTTGCTCAAGCGAAACAGTTGCCAAACTCTGCAATGTCACTATTGCAGTAGTTTACTTAGCCTGTACTCAATACATTCAGACGTGGATGGGAATGCAGGCTTTTGGCAAGCAACTTTACAATAGAATGAGCGGCTCTCTCATCTCTCACCTGCCAATCATTTTCAATGTAAAGTTGCACTCGGTATGCCGGAAATGTGTTCATTTCTCTTGATCTCCACATAGGCTCTGGCGACCAACCTAGCCCCAGTTCTCTCAAAGGAAAAGGGGCTTTTTCTTTTCTAATTTTCACGTCTATCGTCTGCGAACTTACCTTTAATTGTTTCCTTTTGCTGGTTTTCTATACAATTTAGCCCTCTCGGCTCGATTTGTGGAAACTTGAGCACTTTTTCTTACTTTTCTTCAATTTTATTAGCTAAATCTCGCAATGTTATTTTTTTAAACTTTTTTCTAAAGCTTCTGAATTTGGTGTCGTTAATAGAGGTAACTTTGAGAGAACTACTTGGTTTTCCGAGACGTCGGAAACCGCTACACCGGAAAATCAATTGGAGAAATCACCATGGCAGTGAATGTAAACACTAACGTATCAGCGATGACCGCTCAGCGTTACCTAAACAACGCAAACTCAGCTCAACAAACTTCTATGGAGCGTTTGTCTTCGGGTTTTAAAATCAACAGCGCAAAAGATGACGCTGCGGGTCTGCAAATCTCGAACCGTTTGAACGTACAAAGCCGTGGTTTGGATGTAGCGGTTCGCAACGCGAACGACGGTATCTCGATTGCACAAACTGCTGAAGGTGCAATGAATGAGACCACTAACATTCTTCAACGTATGCGTGACTTGTCTCTGCAATCAGCAAACGGTTCAAACTCGAAAGCAGAACGTGTTGCGATTCAAGAAGAAGTGACCGCACTCAACGACGAACTAAACCGCATCGCAGAAACAACCTCTTTCGGTGGTAACAAGCTGCTAAACGGTACCCACGGCGCGAAATCGTTCCAAATCGGTGCGGATAACGGCGAAGCGGTAATGCTTGAGCTAAAAGACATGCGCTCAGACAACAAAATGATGGGCGGTGTAAGCTACCAAGCAGAAAGCGGTAAAGGTAAAGACTGGAACGTTGCCCAAGGCAAGAACGACCTAAAAATCAACCTAACGGACAGCTACGGCCAAGAGCAAGAAATCAACATCAGCGCAAAAGCGGGTGACGATATCGAAGAGCTTGCGACTTACATTAACGGCCAAACTGACCTAGTGAAAGCCTCAGTAGACCAAGACGGTAAACTGCAAATCTTTGCTGGCAACAACAAAGTCGAAGGCGAAGTCGAGTTTTCAGGCGGCCTATCTGGCGAACTAGGCTTGGGCGAAGGCAAAAAGGTGACGGTAGATACTATTGACGTAACCTCAGTTGGTGGCGCACAAGAATCTGTTGCCATCATCGATGCGGCACTGAAATATGTAGACAGCCACCGCGCAGAGCTAGGTGCTTTCCAGAACCGTTTCAACCACGCAATCAGCAACTTGGACAACATTAACGAGAACGTGAATGCGTCGAAGAGCCGTATCAAAGATACAGATTTCGCGAAAGAAACGACGGCAATGACCAAATCACAAATTCTATCGCAAGCGTCAAGCTCAATTCTAGCGCAAGCGAAACAAGCGCCAAACTCAGCGCTAAGTCTGCTAGGTTAATCAATTTAACAAAGCAAGAAACCAAAGCCAGGCTCATCCCTGGCTTTTTGCTTATTGGCTATAACGATTCAGATGTGTCCTGACAGTATGTTCGATAAGGCATTCATATCGATTAGATGCTCTCTTTAAATTCCAATGTTTCTGCGATGGTGGCGCAGAGACACCTGAGTCAAGCAGCTGCGCAAAATGTTGATTCACAACGCAACCTAACTTCGGGATTTCGAATCAACTCGGCGAGCGATGATGCGGCAGGTTTACAGATATCGAATACTCTCCATGTACAAGCGAGAGGGCTTGATGTCGCCTTAAGAAATGCACACGACGCTTTTTCTGTTTCTCAAACAGCGGAGGGAGCATTGCACGAAAGCAGTGACATATTGCAACGCTTACGCTCTCTGGGGCTTCAAGCAGCAAACGGCAGTTATGACTCAAGTGATCGGCAAAGTATTCAATATGAGGTCGTAGCGCTGCAAGATGAGCTTGATCGTGTCGCGATCACGACAACATTTGCGGATAAAAACCTGTTTGATGGATCTTACGGTTCACAAAGTTTCCATATTGGCGCGAACGCTAATTCAATCTCTTTGACGTTACGTAACATGCGTAGCCATATCCCAGAGATGGGAGGGCAGCATTATGTTGGTGATGCGGTCGATAAAGATTGGCGAGTCACTAAAGATAACCAAACCCTAAAAGTCGAATACCAAGACAGTAAAGGGCAAACCCAAACGGAATCCATTGGACTCAAATTGGGTGACCGTATAGAACAGGTCGCCACTTACATCAATGCTCAACAATCGATAGTGAATGCTTCAGTAACGGAAAACAACGAACTGCAATTCTTCGCTTCTACGATGAAGGCGCCAGAGGGTGTGGTTCTCGATGGGAGTTTAGCGGATGAGCTTGATGTGAGCGCTGGTCAATTAGTCACAATGGATGACATCGATATGTCGACGGCAGGTAAGGCGCAGCTTTCAGTTGGGGTGATTGATGCAGCAATTAAGTACGTTGATTCGCACCGAAGTGAAATTGGCAGCTTTCAGAACCGTGTAAATGGTTCGGTGGATAACTTAAATACTGTGAATCGGAGTGTTACAGAATCCAAGAGTCGAATAAGAGATACAGACTTCGCAAGAGAATCTACGGAAATGGTGCGTTCTCAAGTGCTCCAAGATGCGACAACTGCGTTATTGGCTCAGGCAAAGCAAAGGCCGAGTTCGGCACTTGGATTACTTAGCTGAGCGGGTTTCAGCGATGCCCATCGCTCAGAAAAAAGTCAGATAATAAAAAACGCTGCCATTGGCAGCGTTTTTTTCGTGTTCGATTAAGTAAAAATTACTTAGTTACACGTAGAACTGGAGTTTCACCAACAGTTACAGAACCAGAAAGCTTGTTTAGCTCTTTGATTTCGTCCATGTTAGAGATAACAACTGGAGTTAGCGTTGACTTCGCTTTCTCTTCTAGAAGAGCTAGATCGAATTCAATTACAGTGTCGCCAGCTTTAACAGTTTGACCTTCTTCAGCGATACGCGTGAAGCCTTCGCCTTTTAGTTCAACTGTGTCGATACCGAAGTGAACGAAAAGCTCAACACCGTCGTCAGACTCGATAGAGAACGCATGGTTAGTTTCGAAGATCTTACCGATAGTACCGTTTACAGGAGCTACCATTTTGTTGCCTGCTGGCTTGATAGCAATACCGTCACCAACGATTTTCTCAGCGAAAACAACATCTGGCACGTCTTCGATGTTTACAATCTCACCAGAAAGTGGCGCGATGATTTCGATAGCACCAGCGTCAGCGCTGTCATCAGATACAAGCTTCTTAAGTTTGTCAAACAGACCCATTGTGTCATGCTCCTAAGGTTTGGTTTTATTCTGTCGAATTATAGTATACCAATATAGCTCATTAGACGACTTTTTTCGCCGTCTAATGGCCATTAAGTATTGAATTACTTGGTACTACCGATTACTGAGCTTTCTCAGCAATAAACTTTTCTACCACGGCTTCGATTTCTTCTGCTGTTGGTAGAGAAAGGGCTTCTTCAGCCATTGCTTTCACTTCTGCGAAGTTAGAGTTACGAACTACTTTCTTCACTTTAGGGATTGAAATGCCGCTCATTGAGAACTCGTCCAGACCCATACCTAGAAGTAGAAGTGTTGCACGCTCGTCACCTGCAAGTTCACCACACATACCAGTCCATTTACCTTCTGCGTGAGAAGCGTCGATAACTTGCTTGATCACTGTAAGTACAGCTGGTGATAGTGGGTTGTATAGGTGAGAAATCATCTCGTTACCACGGTCAACCGCTAGCGTGTACTGAGTTAGGTCGTTTGTACCGATAGAGAAGAAAGACACTTCCTTCGCTAAGTGGTGTGCGATCGCAGCAGCAGCAGGAGTTTCAACCATAACACCGATTTCGATGTTTTCGTCGAACGCGTGGCCTTCAGCGCGTAGCTCTTCTTTGTACTCTTCGATCGCTTTCTTAAGCTCACGGATTTCTTCGACAGAGATGATCATTGGGAACATGATACGCAGTTTGCCGTGTGCAGAAGCACGTAGGATGCCACGTAGCTGATCACGAAGGATTTCACGACGATCCAGACTGATACGTACAGCACGCCAACCTAGGAATGGGTTCATCTCTTTTGGAAGATCCATGTATGGGAGATCTTTATCGCCGCCGATATCCATAGTACGGATGATCACAGCTTGACCGTTCATTGCTTCCGCAACTTCTTTGTACGCTTGGTACTGTTCTTCTTCAGTTGGTAGCGCAGTACGGTCCATAAATAGGAATTCAGTACGGTACAGACCAACACCTTCACCGCCGTTACGAAGGATACCGTCACAGTCTTTCACTGTACCGATGTTACCGCAAACTTCTACACGGTGACCGTCAGTCGTTTCTGCGTGTAGGTCTTTCAGTTTCGCTAGCTCTTCTTTTTCAGCTAGGAATGCTGCTTTAACCGCTTTCGCTTCTTCTAGCTCAGCTTCTGATGGGTTAACAACAATCTTGTTGTTCATTGCGTCAAGAATCAGCATGTCGCCATTCTTAACTTTCTTCGTGATGTCGTTAGTACCAACGATAGCTGGAAGCTCAAGTGAGCGAGCCATGATTGAAGTGTGAGATGTACGACCGCCGATATCACAAGCAAAACCAAGCACGTAGTCTAGGTTAATTTGCGCAGTTTCAGATGGCGTTAGGTCGTAAGCAACAAGAATTACTTCTTCGCTGATATCGCTAAGCGAAACAATGTTGATGCCTAGTGCGTTCTTAACAAAACGAGAACCGATATCGCGGATGTCAGTTGCACGCTCTTTTAAGTATTCGTCATCTAGAGACTCAAGAGCACATGCTTGCTCTTCGATCACTGAGTGGATAGCGTGATCAGCAGTCATCTTGTCGTTTTTGATAAGTGCTAGGATTTCCTCTTCTAGCTCTTCGTCTTCAAGAAGCATGATGTGACCTTCAAAGATCGCTTCTTTTTCTTCGCCAAACGTTTCAAGCGCTTTTTGCTTGATAGTTTCTAGCTGAGCTGCAGATTTGTTACGAGCGTCAAAGAAACGCTGAACTTCAGCTTCTACTTGATCGTCAGAAATAGTGTTTGTGTTTAGGACAATTTCATCTTCTTGAAGTAGTAGTGCTTTACCGATTGCAATACCAGGAGATGCTAGGATGCCTGAAATCATAGCCTTACCTTAAGTTTGGTCAACTTTATAAAACGGGAGAATAATGGGTGCGCTAACGAATAGTTTTAGCTTAGTTTTGAGCCTATTTCCAACGAAGCCATTTTGCTTTCACAAAATGGCTTCTGGAGTAGGAGACCGGATTAGTGTAGTTGGTCCATTAGAGCAACTAGGTGGTCAACTGCTTGCTGAGCTTGTGGGCCTTCAGCAGAAATAGTAACTTGAGTACCTTTTACTAGGCCTAGTGTTTGTAGTTTGAACAGGCTCTTAGCGCTAGCGCTTTTACCGTTAGAAGTCACAGTGATGTCTGCGTCGAATGCTTTCGCTTCTTTAACAAACTGTGCAGCTGGACGAGTGTGAAGGCCGTTTTCTGCTGTGATTTCTACTTGCTTCTCGTACATGTGATATACCCCAATAAATGTATTTTTTTGTTAGTTTGTGACCAGATTTTAGCTTAACTGCTTTACATCTTGTGCGCTAGCACGGGAAGAGTTCAAAGCGCGTCAGTTCTGATACTAGTCAAAAGTTTGGTAACTACGCAACTGTTTGCGTGCGTAATCACTTTGAAACCTTTTTGTGTTCTGCTTCTTTATTTTGAAGCTAGAAATAAAACACCCTGATATTACCAAAGGTAGGGCAGGGATCAACAAAAAAGCCCCTAAACGGGGCTTTTTTAAACTAAAAATTGATTTGAACACATATTATTGTTGGTTCTCTTTTTCGGTAAAGATACCTGCAAAGAGTGCTGTACTTAGGTAACGCTCACCGGAACTTGGCAAGACAGTTACAATTGTTTTTCCTTCAAATTCAGGTAGTTCCGCAAGTCGGTTCGCTGCAACAACCGCTGCGCCAGATGAGATACCAGCTAGGATACCTTCCTCTTCCATTAGGCGACGAGCCATCTCAATCGCTTCTTCTGAGGTAACTTGCTCAACACGGTCAATAATGTCTAAATCGAGGTTACCAGGGATGAAACCAGCACCGATACCTTGAATTTTGTGCGGGGCAGGTTGGATTTCTTCGCCAGCAAGTGCTTGTGCAATAACCGGAGACTCTGCTGGCTCAACTGCAACAGAAGTGATGGCTTTGCCTTTTTCACCTTTGATGTAACGGCTTGTACCTGTAATAGTACCGCCCGTACCAACACCAGCAACGAATACGTCGATTTCACCGTCTGTCGCTTCCCAAATCTCAGGGCCCGTAGTCTTTTCGTGGATTTCTGGGTTCGCTGGGTTGTCAAATTGTTGAAGAAGTAGGTACTTCTCAGGGTTGCTTGCTACGATTTCTTCTGCTTTAGCAATCGCCCCTTTCATGCCTTTCGCCGCTTCAGTCAGCTCAAGGTTCGCGCCTAGTGCTTTTAGTAGCTTACGGCGTTCTAGGCTCATTGATTCAGGCATGGTCAATGTTAGCTTGTAACCGCGAGCAGCCGCTACGAATGCTAGAGCAACACCAGTGTTACCACTGGTAGGTTCTACAAGCTCTACACCTGGCTTAAGAAGGCCCGCTTTCTCTGCTTCCCAAATCATGTTTGCACCGATACGGCACTTAACACTGAAGCTAGGGTTACGCGCTTCAATTTTTGCGAGAACTTTGCCTTTACTTACTTTGTTTAGACGAACGAGAGGTGTATTACCAATAGTAAGAGAGTTATCTTCGTAGATTTTGCTCATAGTGATGTTCCTTCATTACACGTTGTGTGAATATGGATAGAAGAATATGCGGTATGAAAAAAAGGGAAAAGGATTAAAAAGTTATATCTTATTAGGTTGGCCCAGAACTTGATAAAAGAAAAGGGAAAAGCTGGCGCTGATCCCTTTCCTTAATCTCTAATCGACTATCGTTGGTGCTTAAACTCCGCGACCCACATAGCGGTTGCACCACATATTGCTACAGGCATGACAATGAGGTTCAAAATTGGGATCGTCGTAAACACAGACACCAATACCCCAAAGCCATAGGCCTTACCTTGCTTTTGTTTCAATTTGTAACGCATGTCGTTAAATGGGATTTTATGGTTATCAAACGGGTAGTCACAATATTGAATCGCGAGCATCCAGGCGGTAAAGATAAACCATAAAAATGGGCCTACTGTTTGTCCAAGGGCAGGGATGAGCAATAATAGGAATAGGCCTATTGCTTTAGGTAAAATGTAAAGGAGCTTTCTCCACTCACGAGCTAAAACGCGAGGAACATCTTTCAGGACGGCAGTGAAACCATCATCATTTACTTTTTGTCCCGTTAAGTACTCTTCCACTTTTTCAGCCAAGAGGCCATTGAATGGCGCGGCGATAAAGTTCGCGAGCGTGCTGAAAAAATAGGAGAAGGTAGCGAGTATCGTCAGAGCGAGTAAAGGCCAAAGAATGTAAGTTAACCAGGATAAAAACTCAGGCAGCTGCCCAATCCAGCCTTCTATCCATATATTAAGGTTTGAAAATAGATAGAAGATGGCACCACCTACAAGCAAGATATTTGCAAGTAGAGGTAAGATGACAAAGCGCCTGATTTTAGGGGCAAGTGCCAATTGTATCCCGTATAGAAAATAACCGAACCCGGTTCTCTGCTGATTGTTTTGCTTCATGTCTATTTTGGCTTCGTGTAAATGAAAACTCATTGTACCTGTGAGGACTTTTCTTTCAATGCCCTGACAAATGACGTCTTGTTAAGTGGAATCGTGGCAAGAATCACAACAAAAAACGGAACTTCTTGCATTAAGTTGTTCTAAATCTACATATAGTTTTGGTAAAGTAAACGTATCATTCAGATTTATTGCACTTGGGTTGCTGCTCAAGGAACTGCGAGTAGTAAAAACAAGTATATTGAGAGTAAATAATGCAGGAATTGCGATTCGTACTCATTGTTGTTGGCGCATTAGCCATCGCGGCATTACTGTTTCATGGTTTATGGAGCAGTAAAAAAGAAGGCAAAGCAAAGTTTGGTAACAAGCCACTTGGTAAGCTGGATGTTGACCAAGAAGACAAAAATGATCTTGTTGAGAAAGAACGAGACTTCGCTCCCGCTCCTGAAGATGACTTTGAGATCATTCGCAAAGATCGCAAAGAGCCAGATTTTGGGATGGCGAATTCTTTCGACAACAAGTTTGAATCTGACCCGTTATTCGGTGGCCCATCTGAAGTCAAACAGACGCAGCAGGAGCCGGATGACATCCCTTCATTTGTTGCAGAAAAAGATAAAGAAGAGGACGTTGAGCCTGTTGTTCAAGCAACAGTAGCTGAAGAGCCATTCCAGCCCGCTGTGGAAGAAGACGCTATTCCCGCCGCGTTTGATATTACGGAGAAAGAACAGCAAGTCGAAACGGTTAGTGAGCCTGTCGTTGCAGAGCCTAAGGAAGAGCCAAAGCCAGCACCTGAAATGCAAGTGATTGTATTGAATGTGCACTGTGCTGGTGAAGAGCCATTTGTTGGTACTGCTTTATTTGAAAGTATGCAACAAAACGGTCTAATTTATGGCGAGATGGATATTTTCCATCGTCATGTTGACTTGTCCGGTAACGGCAAAGTGCTGTTTAGCGTCGCTAATATGATGCACCCTGGTACGTTTGAGCATGCTGATCCTGCTGAGTTTACAACGAAGGGTATTTCATTCTTCATGACATTGCCTTGTTATGGCGAGGCTGAACAGAACTTCAACTTAATGCTCCGAACTGCACAGCAAATTGCTGATGACTTAGGTGGTAACGTACTTGATGACCAGCGCAACTTAATGACGCCAGATCGTTTAGCATCTTATCGACGTCAAATAGTTGAGTTTAATGCCGCTAACGCATAATCTTAACAGCAAATAATAATAGGGCTCCGGATGGAGCCCTTTTTCTTGGATTTCCCAACCTCACCGATTGAAAATACACGGGGCTTTACTATGTCTGAATCAGTACTTCAGCGACTAGAAGAACTAAAAGAGTCGTTGCATTACCACGCTGTGCGTTACTACGTGGAAGATAACCCAGAGATCCCTGATGCCGAGTACGACCGTTTAATGCGAGAGTTACTGGATATTGAAGCTGAGAACCCTGACTTAATAACCGTAGACTCGCCAAGCCAACGTGTCGGTGGACAACCTCTCTCTGCGTTTAGCCAAGTGACACATGAAGTACCGATGCTTTCGCTTGATAACGCGTTTGATGATAGTGAACTTGATAGTTTCCACAAGCGCGCACAAGAGCGCGTGGGCAGCCAGAGTGTGAAAGAATACTGTTGTGAGCCTAAATTGGATGGACTCGCCGTAAGTTTGTTATATGAGAATGGCGTGTTAGTTCAAGCGGCCACTCGAGGCGATGGTACTACGGGTGAAAACATCATAGAGAATGTGCGTACGATTAAAGCCATTCCTTTAAAACTCAGAGGTAATGACTGGCCAAATCGTCTTGAAGTTCGTGGTGAAGTCTTTATGCCGAAAGTTGGGTTTGAAAAGCTCAATGAATTAGCAAGGAAGAAAGGCGAGAAAATCTTTGTTAATCCACGTAACGCTGCGGCAGGTAGCTTACGACAATTGGATTCACGTATTACGGCTTCTCGTCCGCTTAGCTTCTATGCATACAGTGTAGGCGTGGTGCAAGGCGCAGAATTGGCAGCAAGTCATTACGAACGCTTTTTGCAAATCAAATCGTGGGGACTGCCAATGTGTCCGGAAACTAAGCGAGTTGAAAGCTTGGCGGATGTAAAAGCTTACTACCAAGATATATTGCAGCGTCGTGATGCCCTCCCTTATGAGATCGATGGTGTCGTTATTAAAATTGACGATATTGCCGTGCAAGAGCGTCTGGGGTTTGTTGCTCGCGCTCCACGTTGGGCGATTGCCTACAAATTTCCAGCTCAGGAAGAAATGACGACACTGAATGAAGTGGAGTTCCAAGTCGGTCGCACTGGTGCGATTACACCTGTTGCTAAGCTAGAGCCTGTATTTGTTGGCGGGGTAACGGTAAGTAATGCGACGCTTCATAACGCAGATGAGATAGAACGTCTGCAGGTCAAGATTGGTGATCACGTTGTGATCCGCCGTGCTGGCGATGTTATTCCGCAAGTCGTATCTGTCATCAAAGAGCGTCGACCAGAAACAGCTCGAGATATTGTTTTCCCAACTCAGTGTCCTGTTTGTGGTTCGCATGTTGAGCGGATCGAAGGAGAAGCGGTAACACGTTGTATGGGGGGCTTAGTTTGCCAAGCCCAACGCAAACAAGCGCTAAAACACTTTGTTTCTCGTAAAGCGTTAGACGTTGACGGTTTAGGCGATAAAGTGATCGAGCAGCTTGTTGATCGTGAGATGGTGAAAACTCCTGCTGACTTATTTAAGTTATCAGCGGGGATTTTAACCGTACTAGATCGCATGGGGCCAAAGTCTGCGCAGAATATTGTGAATGCGTTAGAAAAATCCAAAGAAACAACTTTACCTCGGTTTTTGTATTCACTGGGGATCCGTGAAGTTGGCGAGGCAACCGCAGCAAACTTAGCAATGCACTTTAAAACGTTGGGAGCGATCCAAAATGCTACCGAAGAGCAGTTGATTGAAGTGCAAGACATCGGTGCTGTGGTTGCTCAACATATTACGACTTTCTTTAGTGAAGAACAGAACCAAGCGGTGGTTAAAGATTTGCTTGAACAAGGAATTCATTGGCCAGAGATTAATACTACTGAGCAGGTGGGGGAATTACCATTAGAAGGTAAAACAGTAGTATTAACGGGAACACTTTCTCAACTGGGGCGTACAGAAGCCAAAGAAGCCCTACAAGCACTGGGGGCTAAAGTGACGGGTAGTGTTTCTAAGAAAACCGATATTTTGTTTGCTGGTGAAAATGCAGGTTCGAAGCTCGCAAAGGCACAAGAACTGGGTATCGAAATTAAAACAGAACAAGACTTACTCGAACTGATGAATTAAGTCTTCTCAAAAAAGCTAAAAAATAACTAAAAGCCCCGCATGCTTAGCATACGGGGCTTTTTCTTGTTCATAATTAAGTGTTTTTTTATTGAGTAATTGATGCCTTTGTTCTTTTCAGTGATCAAGATCGAACCTTGGGTTATTGGTTTTTTTGGCTTTTTTAGTCTGCGAGTGACTTCAAGTTGATACTTTCAAGTTCAATTTAAGTGTTTGATTTTAAATAACAATTTGTTGTGTTGTGTTGATGTTGTTAAAAATAAGATCTGGATCAATAAGTTATATGGAACTTTGGAGTGGCTCATATTTTTTTAGAAAAAAAATAAGTTCCATTTGGATGTTTTTAGCTGCGAAGTTAGTCTTAATCACGTGGATACACGGTGTGTATGCAGGAACTAAAAAAAGCCAAATTAGAAATAATGAGGTTTGATCAGGAATTTACTTCTCTCCTTCGGCGGCCAACTAAAGGTGAGATAGAAAAATACAGCTATATCCATTTTTAGGAGTTTTTCCATGGACAAATTTTTTAAGGTTTCAGCGTTAACCGCAGCAATGTTTGGTGTTGTTGCTGTCGCTCCAGCTACAGCGTCTACTGAAAGTGCAGCAGGTGGCGAGTACGTAGAGAAAGTGAACGAATTTATGCAAGACTCAAGTCTGAATGCATTATTCATAGTTGATACTCGTTCACGAACTCGTACAACAGGTAAGCCCGGCGGTGAAAATGGTGACCGTTGGAGTCGTCTAAACTACTCTTCTTACAACGCAATTTTAGACTTCACTTCTGGCTACCACGATGGTTGGGTGGGCGCAGATGTTGCGGCTTACTACTCTGGCGATCTTTACAACGATAGTCTTTACAATTCAAACGAAGGCTACCTATGTAACGAAATCTCAACTTGTAACAACCTAGACTGGGGTGCAGGTGATGGTCAGCAGCTTAAAGTTTACAAAGCAGCGCTGAAATTCAAAGCAAACGAAAACTTTAATGCTCGTTTTGGTATGTTACAGGCTGGTGGTAACGGTACAATCGGTAACGTTTGGAGCTTTGTACCTGGTACTTACCGTGGTTTCGAACTGAACGCTAAACTTGGTGATTTCAACCTAAGCTACTTTGGCGCAGACCAATTTACAGCACCTTGGCTGCTTCACGAAGATGATTACGCACCAGCGCTTTGGTCTGACACTTCATGGAGCTACCTACACTCTCTAGGCCTAAACGGTAACCTAACTGACAGCTTGTTTATGCAACTTGGTTTGGGTCAAGCTACTGGCGTTCAATATGCAAATGGTGTTGACTGGGGTGCAGGTCAAGTAACTAGCTACCACAACGAAACTGACAACACTTCTTACAAGGCTTACTTGAAGTACACTGTTAGTGACCGTACAACTCTAGCATTTGATTTCTACGGTGTTGACGATGATGTGAAATACGATGGTCTAGGTTTCCACACTGGTCTATCTTTGAATCAATCTTTCGGCAAGCTAGCTTGGATGTCTGAGTTGCGCTACACAGACACAGATAACCGTGCGGACTTCGTTCCTCGTACTATTCATACATATGGTATGAACAATGGTACTTGGTCTCAGTGGTGGGACGCGCTATCTGACTGGAACAAAGCGGGTGAGCTAGCATGGTACAACCGTCTATCTTACAACCAAGGTAACGGCTGGAACTACTACCTAGGCTTTGGTTACGGTACTGGCGCTGACTCTGCAGCAAGCGGAGCATCAGGTGACTGGGATTACGAAAGCGAATACGCAGTTAACGCAACAGTATCTTACTCACTACAAAGTGGCGCGCTTAAAGGTTCTACAATTCGTTTACACGGTACAATCCTAGAACGTGATGAGTACGCAGGTGCTGGCGATGCGGATGAAACAGACTTACGTCTACAAGTTCTTATCCCTTACAGCTTCCACTAATACTTAGTGAAATAATAAAAGGAGCCGCTAGGCTCCTTTTCTATTTCACTTCTCGGCCGTCGTATATTTTGCAATATAACGGTGGCAACATATGTACATTACCGTTTGGCAACTCACACTTTATCTCTGGGCCTATCGTACGACCACCGGATGCACCATTAGCATGAGTGGTTAACGGAATTATGGCAAAAGATATTACTAATAGACCAGATAAAAATCTCATAATCATCACCTCAATATAAACTTTAAATATCTACGTACTTGTATAAACCGTGACTACGCAGAAAGGTAAGGTTGAAAAGGGCTCTTATATCAAACTAAGCTCTTACTTCTTTACTATTCCCATTCCCCACCTCTAAATCGACACATTTCACTTGGAATATTCGTAATGTCGCCACTTGGCATCTTACATTCGACTATAGGTCCCAAATTAGTTGTACCGCCGTTTCCGTTGTTGTAGGCAAAGGAAGAAAAAGAAAAAATACCGCACATCATTAAAAAGAGAAGCTTATTCATAGTACATCCTCTTACTTACCAAATAAAAAGCACTCAACTTAAATGCTTATGCGTTAAGTATGTATCCGAGGATAAAAAGATCAAAAAATAATTCAATAAAGTTTTATTTTTTAAAATAAATTTAGATCGATAATTTACCTAGATATATTTCTATCTTATTGATTGTCGTGTGTTGAATAATTAAATAATAGGAAATGGTAGGTAGGGTATTAATAATATTACTAATACTTATTTTTTTTCTCGATTTTAATTAAGGTAATGAAATGAAAGCAGTTGTTTAGATTAAAGTAATGGAGCATGATTTGCCCCATTACTTTGGCATAAATTAATTTGAATCAGGCTCAATGATTAAAATAATACCTTCAACATCGGTGATTCTTACGCGGGTACCGGCTGGAAGTGCTTGATCCGATTGTGCGGACCATGTGGTATCGGCTACCTTGATGCGATTGAGCCCGACGGAAAAGTCTTCTTCAAGGATAAGAGTACGCCCAATTAACTGCTTGTACTTTTGGTTCAGATCTCTTTCTTGGTCTTCTTGCTTGTCTTTAGACCATTGTCGTCGCCACCAAAGCCAGGTGGTGATTAAGCTGAAGCTTGCAAAGCAAAGCCAAACGCTAGCCAATGCCAGAAAGAGATACCTTCCAACAAACTAAAAAAGTCCATAAATTATTCTTTATCTTGCTGTTTAAACATTTCTGCTATCCCTGCAACCGAGCCCATTAGTCCGGTTGCTTCTAATGGAAGCATAATGATTTTACCATTTTCGGCTTGACCAATGCTTTTGATCGCTTCGGTATAACCCTGTGCAATGAAGTAATTGACGGCTTGCATGTCACCTTTTGCAATGGCTTCGGAAACCATGTAAGTCGCTTTTGCTTCTGCTTGCGCGGCACGCTCACGTGCTTCTGCATGGAGAATAGCAGACTGCTTTTCGCCTTCAGCTTTTAATATCTCTGATTGTTTATGACCTTCGGCCTTTAATATCTCAGCTTGGCGAACCCCTTCTGCTTCAAGAATTTCCGCACGCTTATTACGCTCGGCTTTCATTTGCGCATTCATTGCAGCGGTCAGATCGGCTGGTGGCTGGACATCTTTAATCTCAATTCGTGTGACTTTTACGCCCCAAGGGTTTGTTGCTTGGTCAACAATCGCCAACAGCTTAGAGTTGATCATGTCGCGTTGGCTCAGCATTTCGTCCAGTTCCATTGAACCTAAAACGGTACGAATGTTGGTAAGGGTCAAGTTTCTAATAGCGTGTTCTAAATCGTTGACTTCATAAGCCGCTTTGGCAGCATCGATCACTTGAACAAATCCGACAGCGTCAATAACCACGTTAGCGTTATCTTTTGAAATGACCTCTTGCGCAGGAATATCGAGAACGCGCTCCATCATATTTACTTTTTGACCAACTTTATCAACGAATGGAATGATCAAGTTTAAACCCGGCTTTAATGTGTGGGTGTAGCGTCCGAAGCGTTCAACTGTCCAGTTGTTTCCTTGCGGAACCGTTTTAATGGCTGAAGATAAGATAACGACAGCAAGAACGACGAAAATACCGATGGTGATCAGTGAATCAATTGGCATGAGTTATTCCCTTAAGTGCATAATGTTCGATCCATTTTTACCTATTTATAGACAATAGACAATTGAAGTTCTGAGACCTTTGAGAGGTTATTGGTTTTTTATATGACAAAGGCCGGAAACACCGGCCTTTGTCATGGCATGGTTTTACTCTCGCTATTTTGCGGGGTATTCAATCCAACTTGAACCATCAAGAGAAACATAATACTTCCCTTGTACTTCAATCACAGTAGAGCCTGAGTTCTGCGCGACAACTCGTGTTTCTGGTAGGTTCTCTGTCAATATTGAAGGGCTAAACGTCTTACTTTGATAAATGTTTTTATCCAGGATATTCGAAACGAGCTGCGACAATGCCAGATAGCTAGATGGCTCGCTTACGTGTTCGGTGTCGCCCTGACGCTGAATTCCTTCTCCGAAGATTTTAATTCCTACCGGTGTATGAATGATTGTCGGTGCAGGAATTTCTCGCATACCTGAAATTTGCATGCGGTCTCCTCGCATACCACCACCATGTTCTGGTACCAAAGCGACAACGATGTTGCGTTTTGAGGACTTTAAGGTTTTAAAGAACGCGTGGAGGTCATCAAGCAAATTCTTAAGGCGCATTTTGTAGCTAGCAATAGATGTGCTTGAGTTCGCATTGATGATCCTGTTGCCATCATGTAGTGAAATTGAGTTGTAGAGTGCCACGACTTTGTCATCACTACTGTTAAGTCTTTGCTGCCACCAGTTATCCAATACTTGCTTATCGCGGAAGATCGAAGAGCCATCAAAAGATTTTTGGTAAGGAGTTAAGTCTTCTTGAGACATAAGAGCCGCTTGTAAGTCGCCGTCTTTTTTGATCAATTCAAGGAAGCTATCAAAGACACCATTGTGGTTCATCAGTAAATTTTCTGTGAAGCCTAGTTCTTTCAAACTTTCGAACAAGTAGCACTGCTTTGATGGTGCTGGCTGGAACAGTTGACTGTGTTCTTGTTGACCACAATTGGCTCGTAGCAGACGAATGACAGCAGGCCCACTGTATGACGTAGCGGAGCTAAAATTGTCGAACATGATGTCAAACTCTTTGAACAGAGGATGATCAGCCAGTCCTGCAATTTCGATGTCATCCCACGCGACCGAACAAATACTCAAGAACAGCAAATCAAAAGGAGCATCCATTGCGCTGTTGGTATCGAATGTTACATGTCGGGAAGCTTCTTTAGAAAAGAAATCTGCAGTTAACGTGTTGAGACTGGCATCATTAATTTCCGTTATTTGAGGTTGTTTGCTAGCAGTAACCTCGGTTGTTGGCTGTTGTTGGGCTACTTCTGCAGCCACTGTTGTCTGAGGTTCAGTCGTCATAGGAATACTTATATAGATCATCGCAATAACCACAAAGACTGAAACCCTAACAAACTTGCTCAAAATAAAGTACGCACCACACAAAGCGAGCAATCCGAGTATTGCTTGGAATGATAAAAATCGTCCCAAAAGCTCGACCAGATAACTCGATTCAAACTGCATTAACTGTCCCGCTTGAGCCCAAAGACGGTTTAGAGGAGGTAGGTAAGAATCGTAATGCAAGAGCCACGCTGCGGCGACAAATGAAACGATATGGCGCACCGCATTTAGGCTTTTCATCGAGATAGGAAGCAGGATGAAGATCAACAGCGCAAAGTTTTCCATTGGATGGAAATCGATGATTCCTTGAAAATAGAGCGCTGTTTTTGCGATAAAGTAAATGTTCCACCAGCCCAATCCTATAGTGAGGGGGGTAGAGTCATGAGAATGCGATGTCATTACTTAAGCTTCTTGGTGTTAGTGGCTGATGTATCTAGCTCAAAATAGCGCGAGCGTTTTAAGTGTTTGTGGTAAAAGCGTCGGGTAGCGTTTACTAGGTCACGTAGAAAGTATCCTAGGAGTAGGCCAATACCTGAACTGATACACACGGTCAGTAAAAAATCGTTAATATTCATGAACGTTCCTTGAGATCAATGGTTTTTTTCACAGCAAACAAAGGAGGAACATCAGTAATGGAGTTAGTGGCGGTATGGAATATTTTCCTCTCTGTCGCCAGAGCTGAAACGTCGTCGGATATGACAGCGGCATCTTGAACGATGAATTTTAACTCTGTTTCGATATCTAGTTGGGTATCAAACGTGTGGGTCGAGTGAAATAGGTCTCTCACTGGGAACTCAAATATATTGTTTAGCGCAATATCAATATCGCTTTGTCGAATAGCACTGAACACGACATATAGAGCTTTGTTGCAGGCTGTCACAACGTCGCCATCTCTTCGAATATGACAAAGACGTAAACATTCCTCTGCAGTCATACCTGGCAATAAGTTCAGCTTTATAAGTGCAAAGTTCACACTTGAGTGTGTTGAGTGGGAAATGACGTCAATACAGTATTGACTAAAGTCCTGATTTTGTAAGTAGCCTTTGCTACCAAACTCAAAGTCATATTTTAAGAGCGCCTCTAAACTTTCAGGAATTGGGCGTGTAAGCATTTGGCCTTGAATTGCTTCAACCTGAGTCATAAAGCGCATGTGGGGGATTTGCGCGTGAGAAATGAAGTTTGCCCCCGCGCGAAGCAAGAACTTTTCATCTGCATATCTCAGACATTGTTGGGTCTCCCTGACAATAATCTTTAGTCGACGGCCATATGCGGACCTTAAACGGTAGCAATCTAACGCGATCTGTTGAACTTCGCTTTGGTTATCGCAGCTGAAAATAATCGTTGAAGAGCGAAGGTTGTCTAGCATCGCTATGAGTCCTTGATTGCTCTCTGCCACACGCATCCCTTTTGGGGCTTTCACGCTTTCTCTGAAAGCTCTTCTGCTGACATAGATTCTATCGCTATCCGATTTGTCTTCTGGCATGACATGAGATTGATGCGTTTCATAAGACGTTGCTTTTAGTGTTTTATCTTTAGTTTTAGTGAGAATGTATTCGTGTTGGGTAATTACACCGTGTTTATTGGACCAAAAATCCACAAGATAGCAGTAGCGAGCGTCATCTAATGATGTCATGGTCGCCAAACCTGCAATGTGTCTATTGTGAGAAATAAGAATGGGCTTTAATAGTGAAGTCGTCAGATGCCCATATATACAAACACTAATAGTGATTTTTTTATTATTTGCCAGCTCATTTAAGCTTTGTAGAAAGACACTTATAAAATCATCATTAGTTGATGATAGTAGCGAGTCTGGAACAACTAATAGACATGTAGAAAACTTCTTTATGTTCGTTTGGTGAATGTCTTTAGCAAGATTTATAGCTTTGGGCGTTTTTTTTGTGAATTTATGACTAAGAAAAAAACACTGTTCAAGGTAGGTTTTAGATAAGTCATTGAATTTCATTAAGGCTTCATCATTCAATGTGGACAAAAAAGTTTCTTTGTCTGTAAAGCTTGTAAGTGAAGTGTTGTCATTTTCCGGTAGTGTACTGAACAAATAATCAATAAGCATCTGTTTATGAGTAAATAAGTTTACATAAACAGAGTTTATCTCTCGTTCGTTTTTAATAGCAGATGATTCAGAGAGTGATGACATAAAGAGCCTTAAATCAATAACTTAATGTGTTTTGTGAAGCTCACAATCCGTTGTATGCTAATCGTTACAATTTTGATTTTCTTAGTGACAAGAAAATGACGCTAAGATATTAAACGAAATTGATCAGAAATTAAAATAGTTATAGCATGTGCTTCACATGATGTTTATGAGTTTAAAATCAATAGTCTCTAAGTCTATGATTATCATTTAAAATATTTAAATTTCTTATATGTATTAAATGGATGGTAACAATTCATTATTGTAATCCTTTTTCTGAAGTTAAATATGATTTAGGCCTTTGTTATTTATATGGGCTATAAATAAACTTATTCACATTCATCATCGTTCTATAAATATGAGACGCATAGGTCGATGCGTCAATTTTTTAACAATGGAATTTATACTGAAAATGATAGTGGCGGGATTGCTGTTATCTCAGTTTAAGCTCCGTTACATTGTGAAAAATTCTATGACTGAGTCTGCAAAAGATATTAATTCGATCTACTCTTCTTATAACTTAACTCAATACACGTATATTGAAACAACAGAAAACGAGTCTTACGTACAAGTTAAAAATAAGTGGCAAGTCTTCAAAGCCAACGGTGCTCGTAATGTTCTATCTTTGGTACGTAATACGCAGAAAAATTCAGAAACGGAAGCAATATGAAGCGCCTTCTATTTGTTAGTTTAAAAGGCGGCTGTGGCTCAACGACCGTCGCTGCGAATTTGGCACAAGCGTTAGTTAAGATAAATAAACAGGTACTGGCCATTGAGGTGGTGCCTAATAGTTTACTGCAAGCTCATCTTGGCTTGCCGAGGGAAGAGCAAGGAGGCTGGGCGAAACAACTTCTTTTAGATAAGCCTTGGACCCAGGCTGGTTATGAAAGCCCACAAGGTGCACTTTTTTTACCGTTTGGCCATCTGAATTCTGAGCAGTTAAAAGCGTTTTTTAATGAGCGTTCTCACTATCTATCAATGTTAGGTGAAACGACGTTGCAAGTGAGCGAAAACCGTGGTGAACAGTGGCTGCTTTTTCACGCCGACTTAGCAGAGCTTACTGATCCTGAAGTGCGATCTTTTGTCGACTCAATGGATATGATTGTGGTGGTGGTAACGGCAGACGCCTTGAGTTATCTCACTCTTCAATCTTGGCTACAACATGAAGAGCTATCGAGATTGCTTCGCTCTGATAAATTACGTTTTTTGGTGAATAAATATCAGCCAGAAACCGAAATTGGTCGTGATTTCATGTTGGTGCTGAAAAAGGAACTTAGCGAATCCTTGATTCCTGTTTCGATTCATCGAGATACGGCATTGCTTGAATGTGTGGCAAACCTGACGACCGTTCAACACTATTCGCCATCGAGCCAAGCCGCAAAAGATTTTCAGTCTTTTGCTTTTTGGTGTGTATCAGCGTTATCAAGCGCTCAGGACCAAAGCTAATTTATGCGAAGTCTTAATCTGATTTTCCAACGTTGGGTAGTGGACCAATTCAGACTGCAGAAGAACGCTTACGAGCAAGCCTGGAATTGTAAAACAAACTGGGTTGGTGAGTGTGCTTTGTCTTTTTGGTTTTCATTGAGTTTTGTATTTTTAAAGCCGGTTATTTCGGGTGTTCCCTCATGGAAACTGCCTTTGGTTTACTATCCAAACGTTAATTTTGCTGCGCCAAGATGGTTTGATCCTGTACGTTTTATTATCCAAAGCGTGTGGTTGCTTTGCTTCAGGCAAAACGTAAATACAGCATGGTCCAAAAAAACCAGCAGCTTAGCGATGACTTTAGCCGAGCAAATTCGCAATGCGTTCTACTTGCCATTTGAATTGGTTGCAAAAGGCGTCCGCTGGTTAGAACAGACAGCGAACAACATCAAAGATCCACAAGTTCGAGAGCGTATTAAAGCAAGTAAGTCAGCGATGGCGTTGAACTACACCTTGTTGTTTTTCGTGGTGTTAATCGCTTTGCTTTGTTTTACGGTGCCATTTGGTTATCAGGCTCAGACTGTCTTTGTGCTGTTACTCTGGGCATTAGCGATGATGGTCCGTCGCATGCCGGGTCGTTTTCCTACCATGCTTTTGATCATCTTGTCGGTTACGGCCTCATGTCGATACTTGTGGTGGCGTTATTCGTCTACCCTGAACTGGGACGATCCTGTTGCTTTGTTTCTAGGGGGCGTTTTACTTCTAGCTGAGACGTATTCTTGGATTGTGCTGATGCTTGGCTACTTCCAAAATATCTGGCCATTGAATCGCAAACCAGTATCGATGCCACCGGATCAGTCAACTTGGCCAACCATTGACTTGATGATCCCTACTTACAACGAAGATCTCGATGTTGTGAAAGCGACGGTTTATGCCTCGTTAGGTGTCGATTGGCCGAAAGACAAACTTAACATCCACATTCTGGATGACGGCAAGCGTGATAGCTTCCGAGATTTCGCCAAAAGTGTAGGGGTGAACTACATCCGCCGCCCAACGAATGAACATGCGAAAGCCGGTAACATTAACTATGCGTTGAAGCAGACCAGCGGTGAGTTTGTTGCGATTTTTGACTGTGACCATATTCCTACACGAGCATTTTTTCAGCTCACAATGGGGATGTTCCTGAAAGATCCAAAGTTGGCGCTTATTCAGACGCCGCACCATTTTTTCTCACCGGATCCTTTTGAGCGTAACTTATCGAACTTTCGTAACGTGCCAAACGAAGGCAACTTGTTTTACGGCCTGATTCAAGATGGTAACGACTTATGGGATGCGACTTTCTTCTGTGGCTCGTGCGCTATTTTACGTCGAGAGCCTTTAGAGGAAGTCGGTGGTATTGCAGTCGAAACCGTGACGGAAGATGCGCACACGTCTCTGCGCATGCACCGTTTAGGCTATCGTTCTGCATATCTTAAGCAGCCGATTTCTGCTGGTTTGGCGACAGAAACATTGTCTGCACATGTTGGGCAACGCATTCGTTGGGCTCGCGGGATGGCGCAGATATTTAGGGTAGATAATCCATTGACTGGAAAGGGGCTTAAGCTCTCTCAACGGCTTTGTTACGTCAATGCCATGCTGCACTTTCTATCTGGTATCCCGAGGATTGTATTCCTGATCGCACCCTTGGCTTATTTGTTGCTGCATTCCTACGTGATTTATGCACCAGCGCTGGCGATCATTTTGTACGTATTACCCCACATGATTCACGCCAGCATGACCAACTCTCGTATGCAGGGTGACTACCGTTATTCGTTTTGGGGTGAGGTATACGAAACCGTGCTTGCTTGGTATATCGCAAGGCCAACAACGGTGGCTTTGTTTGCGCCCCATAAAGGGACATTCAACGTAACGGCAAAAGGCGGTTTGGTTGAAAAGTCTCACTACGATTGGGTGATCTCTCGACCATATTTGGTTTTGGTTGCACTCAACATTTTGGGCTTCGCTGTAGGGATTTACCGAATGGGGTGGGGGCCTCAAAATGAAATCGGTACAGTTATCGTGAATCTCGTATGGACGATGTACAACCTGTTGATTTTAGGTGCTGCCGTTGCGGTTGCAGTAGAAGCTAAACAAGTGCGAAAAGATCACCGAGTAGAGGTGGCGATTCCTGTCGCGGTTAGGCTTAATTCTGGGCATTTAATACAAGCGCAGATGAAGGATTTCTCTTTGGGGGGCGTGCGCATAGAAATTGACGGGGTCGATGAACCAACCTGTGCTTACTTACTCGGTCAAACCTTAGAAGTGATCCTCAATCGAGGTGGCCAAGAATTCGTGTTCCCTATGACGGTTGCCTATGCTCATAAGGGGATATTTGGTTTACAACTCAACGAATTGTCTCATCAACAACGAATCCAATACGTCCAATGTACATTTGCACGTGCAGATACATGGGCGAAATGGCAACAAGGTTATCAATCAGATAAACCTCTATCGAGTATGCAGGCTGTACTGCAAGTCGGCTTTAATGGATACAAACGCTTGCTGCAACATTGTCCTAAGTTTGTTCAGGTCAGTGTGGATGCACTTTTATTTTGTATCGAATTTATTTGGTCACTAAGACCTCGTTATGTCCCAATCAGGACCTCAAGTCATGCTAAATAATAAAAAACTAACAGCGTTGACAACGGCTATCACTCTCATGTGTATGTCGTGCAGTCTCGCGGCACAAGAAGTAAGTCAGCAACAAGCAACGCCTTTGGCACAGCAAGATGCTGAAGATTCGACCGTGTTTAAGCGCGTCATCCCATTTAGTCAATTAGGTTACAGTGGTTCAATTGCTATCCAAGGTAGTGAGGCCAGTGCTTATATTGGTTTCGGTTCGCGACTCGATGAGGTGGTATCTAAAGCAACGTTGCACTTTGATATCACACCTTCGCCAGCGTTGCTCTCTTTGGTTTCTCACGTCAAAGTGTATTTGAACAACGAACTTATGGGAGTAGCGTCAATCGTCGATGGCCAGCAAGGCAAAAAGTTGAACTTATCTATGCCGCTGGACACTCGTTACTTTAGTAATTACAACCAAATTCGCTTTGAGTTAATAGGGAATACTCAGAAAGACTGTGCTAACCCCAATGACTCGAGCATTTGGGCTGAGATTAGCCAAAGTAGTCGAATTGAGATGCTTGCTCAAAAGACAGTGCTGGAAAGTGACTTGAGTTTGTTACCGGCTCCTTTTTTTGATGTCCGTGATTTCAGCCAGTTAAATCTGCCTGTCGTGATGGGTAGCAAATACGATTTAGATGATGTCAAGGCTGCCGGTGTCTTGAGCTCTTACTTTGGTGCTCTTGCGGGTTGGCGTGGTGCTCAATTCCCTTTTAGTGTCGACACGTTACCTAAGCGCAACGCCATTGTCTTTGTTACCAATGACAACAAACCTGAGTTTCTGAGAGATTTTCCAGACACGGATGGCCCTCGTCTTCAAGTCATCACTCATCCAACAGACCCGTACGTGAAGCTTCTTCTGGTGACAGGCCGTGACAGTAAGGATCTTAACATTGCGGTGCAAGGTTTGGCGTTGGGAAACCAACTTCTTACTGGACCAATCGCGAAGATTAATGAAGTCAAACAAATCAAACCACGAGTCCCGTACGATGCGCCAAACTGGGTGAGTACGGCTCGTCCTGTTGCATTGTCTGAGTTAGTCGAACAAAAAAGCATGCTGCAAGTGGAAGGCCGAACGCCTCCACCAATCAATGTGAGTTTGCGTTTACCACCCGATCTCTTTACTTGGCAAAGCCGTGGTATACCGATGGATCTTAACTATCGTTATTCACCGCCTGCTGCGGATCATTCCGGCTCTCGTCTGACTTTGAGTATTAATGACCAATTCATTGAGGCGTTCAACCTAACCACAAAAGGTCAAGGTGGAGAATCTAACCGTATACGTGTTCCTTTGTTAGATGATGGCATTCTAAGTGGTGATACGTTTGTTCGCATTCCGGCTTTTAAGGTGGGTAGTCAAAACCGAATCGAGTTCGAATTTGGCTTTGCTTCGGTGACCGATGGGCAGTGCCAGGTAACGCAGCCAAGTAAGCAATACGCGGTTATTGATGGTGATTCTACTATTGATTTTAGTGGTTTCCCCCACTACATCGAAATGCCGAACATGCGCGCTTTTGCTACATCCGGTTTTCCTTACACTCGCATGGCTGATTTGTCAGAAACTGCTATTGTTGTTCCAGAGAGTGCTCCAAAAGAAGTGTTGCAAACCTTCTTAAACGTCATGGGGTCATTGGGACGTGACTCTGGGTACCCAGGTATTCAGGTGCTTTTGACAGATAAATGGAATGCTGAGCAACTAAAAAATAAAGATATCCTGACGATTGGTGTTGTGGATGCATTAGAAGAAGCCGCTAATAATCCTGACCAAGTTAACTTAGTGGTTAAAGAGGGTCAGAGACAAATTCGCCTACCTAGCAAAAATGAAAAGCAGCTCGGAATGAACTGGATGAGTCCAAGTGATGCTCGTCAAGCCGCCGCAGATTATGTTTCTGTCGAGGCAGAAGGCTCTTTTGCTGCTATTTATGGTGCAGAATCGCCATTTACGAAAAAACGCAGCGTCATTTCTATTATGGCGGCTCACCCGTCAGATTTTTCGTCGGTTGATCGCGCGTTGGCTGACTCCGGTAAAGTGGAGCACATGTTTGGCTCGGTGGTGACGTTGAGAAATAACGAAGTAGCAAGCTACAACGTGGGTTCGCACTACTATGTCGGTAAGCTTCCTGTGTGGCAGCTCGTTTGGTATCACTTCTCTAATCACCCAGTCATCGTTGCGTGCTTTGCCGCCTTGCTAGTGGTGATCGTAACCATTGTGCTTTGGCGCGTATTACGTCAAGTCGCGTCTAGACGTTTAGAAAAAACTGAGGAAGAGGAATAATGAAAAAACTCATCTCATTCCTTATGTTGTTCGTGTCTCCTTACTTGTGGGCTAACACCTGCGAGTGGCCACAATGGGAAACATTTAAGTCGGTATACATGGAGCAAGGCCGAGTCGTTGATGGCAGTGACGAGCGTATGATTACAACCTCGGAAGGCCAATCTTACGCATTGTTTTTTGCCTTGGTTGCCAATGACCCTAAAACCTTCGATCAGGTTTTAAAATGGACTCAATCACATTTAGCTGGTGGGGACTTGACGGCAAGGCTTCCTGCTTGGTTGTGGGGAAGAAAAGAAAATGGTCAGTTCGGAGTGTTGGATTCTAACCCAGCGTCAGATTCTGATTTGTGGATAGCTTACTCCCTTGTTGAGGCGGGGAGATTATGGAATAACTACTACTATCAGACCCTTGGACATCTGATCGCGAGTCGTATTTTACGTGAAGAAGCCGTCAACATAGCGGGAGTTGGAACGGTATTGTTGCCAGCTCCAACGGGCTTTGATGCCGACGGCCAGTACCGTGTGAATCCGAGTTATGTTCCGTTACAACTGATTGCTCGTATGCAGTCGCTGTACCCGCAATACAACTGGGACTCAATGTATAAGGCAAGTGTTCACATGCTAGAGAAAACGATGCCAGCTGGCTTTAGCCCAGATTGGGCAGCATTGAGAAATGGTCGTTATAGCTCAGATGTGGTTACAGGGCCGATGGGCAGTTACAACGCGATCCGCACTTATCTTTGGGCGGGTATGCTAAATGACCAAGTTTCAGAAAAAGCAGTATTAGTACAAAAAATGCAGCCGTTTGTCGCGGCAACCAAAGCCCTTGGTGCGCCAGCGAGAGAAGTAAATACTGAAACGGGTAAATATACCCAAGCAGGAAGCGCAGGTTTTTCTGCTGCGGCTCTTCCGTTACTCGCGGCTTCTGGTGAATCTACGCTGTTGGAGACGCAGTTTCGTCGTGCTCAAAATGAACTTGTGGTGGACAAAAACGATCATTATTACGACAACGTATTAAGTCTATTTGGGCTTGGTTGGCATGAAGAACGTTACCGTTTTGGTGTGCAAGGTGAATTGCTTCCTGTATGGAGCGAGAGATGTCAGTAACAGGACGCGTGTTATGGTGGATTCCACTGGTTGCTTTGGCGGCTGGTGGCGTCGGCACTGTGCATGCAGAAAGCTTTAGCTCAAAACCTCTGACAAAGTCGCAGCTCGCACAGGTCTACAAGCCTATCGAGCTGGTTCAATTTTCCACATCATTAGCACGAGTTGACTCGGTTGAGTGGTTGGTTGAGCAGCTAAAACTGGCGGATGCGATTGGCCGAGATGATATTGTCGAGAGTACTCTGGAGAGGCTGTTCGCGATTGAAGAAAGCAATCCAACGGGGCTTTTCTATCAAGCGAATATGTATCTGAAACGTAAGCAGCCAGAATTAGCAAAACCGGTATTTGAGCGCTTAATCAGACAGGCGCCTCATTCGACTCAAGCGAAAAACTTGTCATCGATTATGGCTATTCAGGGAGAGAAAAGAGCGGATTATCAGCGCGCTCAGTTGCTTGCAAAATCTGGTCGTTACGATGAAGCGATTCAAGCTTACAAAGCCCTTTTCCCAAATGGAATGCCATCACCAGCGTTACAACTTGAATTCCTACAGTTGCAAAGTAATTTGCCTGGCAGTTGGAGCTCGGTAAAACAGGGATTGGAACGTTTAAATGCAAATTATCCTAGTGTTCCGTCTTTTCAACTCGCGTTAGCCAACCACATTCGCAAAGAGAATCCTGCTGATCCATGGATTCTCGATACCTATAAAAAGTTAGCGCTTGCTCCTTCGGTTGGAACAAATGCGGCAACGTCGTGGTTGCGTGCATTGGATCAATTGCCTATTTCAGATCAAGTTGTTCAGCAATATGCCATCTTAGCTAGCTACTACCCGTCTGACATGGAGATACAAAGAGCGAATCAAAGCGCGAAAGATCGCTGGAAAAAGGAAAAGGAACTACGCAAAGACCCCACCTATCTCGCCAAGCTCAAAGGGTTAGCGTTGCTCGAGGAAGATAAAACCGACCAAGCAGAAGCTCAGCTGCGTTATGCGTTGACGACTCGTCCGCAAGATCCTGAATTGCTTGGTGCTATGGGTAAGGTTTATCTACGTAGAGGGCAGCAACAAAAAGCGCTCGGATACTTTAAACAGGCTCAGCACTTAGATCATAATCCTGACTCGGCCTCAAAATGGGCAGCGCTAATCGAGACTTCTCAATATTGGGCGTATCTTGATCAAGGTGATGCCTTGGTCGAAAAAGGCCAGTTTAAGCAAGCAGAAAGCGCTTATCAAAAAGCGATTCAAGTAGATAAATCCCAACCTTATGCTTATTCATCATTAGGCTCTTTGTATCTGGTACAAGAAAATTATGCCGCGGCAGAGAAGGTTTTCAAACAAGCTTTGCAACTGGATAGCAGCAATAGCTCTGCATTGCGTGGTCGCTTAGATGTTCGTATTCAGCAGCAAGATTGGTCTGGCGCGGAAGCACTCGCGCGCAGTTACTCAGCCCCACAGCAGAAAGTGGTCGCTGAAAAAATAGCGAGCATCAAGTCGGAAGTTATTTTGACTCGTCTGCGGATCGCAATCGCTCAAAATGATCAGGCAACGATGAAAGCGTCCGTAGAGGAATTGATTGCGCTACAGCCAACCTCCCCATGGTTAAGGCTTGATATTGCTGACGTGGTTCATTCAATGGGCGACAAAGTACGCGCGGATACGCTGATGTCCGATTGGGCTACATCTAGTAATGACCCTGAAATGAAATTTGCTTACGCGCTTTATCTCGCGCAGGACTTCAACGTGAATGAGGCCATCGCTGAGCTAGAGAGTATCGCACAACATGACATGACAGACGCAATGCAGCGCAATTTAACCCGCTTGAAGCTTGATGCTCAGTTGAGAGAGATTCAAACGCGTTACTTAGCTTCTCCCGAATCAGTAATGGCGACATTACGTGCGCTAGAGTCGGATTATCAAGGTCAAATTCAACCGCTCGCTCGTCTAGTGAGTGCGTGGTTAGACATTGATGAAGTTAAGGAAGCTGAGAGGATTTTCCAAAACATTTCGCTTTCAGAAGATTGGTCAACCGATGACAAACTGGCTTACGGCAGCATGATGGTAAGCTTGAATCACTTTGAAGATTTTGATCGTTGGTACGTGGACTTAGCATTAAATTCCGCAACACAAGATTTAAGTGCTTCGGAAGCATTACAGCTTGATGAACTCAAAACCCGTCGACTGTTGAGTCAAGCGGATCTGATGCTGGTTAATCAACAGCCTAAGCTTGCGTTGGATTTGTATGAACAAGTTTCTTTAAAGCCTGAGCCATTTAAAACTCAAGCAGAAATTGGCATGTTGCAAGCTAGTGCTTTGACTGGATATGAAGCGATGTATCACGACATGCACCTCATTTTGAATAAAAAGCGCGATAGCTTAACTGCGGCACAGTTGATGACAGTGGCCGCGGTGTTTAATCAACAAGGCTATCGAAATGACGCTAATGCGCTAAATCAGTTGTTGGATGCGATGCCTGATGCTGACGCATTAGCGTTTCGCAATAGCATGTCTATAGCAATGGAAAATCAACAGTGGGCGTTAGCTGAAACACGCGCCTATCAAGCCTTAAATCGTAACCGAATGGATAAAAATCGTGAAACTGAAGAGGCGAAAAAAGAACCCCTAAGCTTACGCGAGCTATATGATACTGCTGACGACTACTGGTTGACTCGTAACGTCAAATCGGACATCGATAAACTGCATGATCGGAGTGATGGGCATGTCATGATTGGCTGGGATTACAGTGCACGAGATGGCCGTAATACTTCGAATCAAGTGCCCATAGAAGCCCGAATCCCGATAGAGAGCTGGGATGGGCACCTGTTGCTAAAAGCCGATTATGTTTCTATCGATTCAGGTCAGTTGGACTATTATGAAAAAACCACCGATTCTGACAGCACTTCGTTCCAAAATGACGCATCAGGTATGGCATTTGGAGTGGGCTGGCAGGCTGAAGATTGGTTGGTCGATATCGGCACGACACCAATTGGTTTCGACCATACCACATGGGTTGGTGGTGTGCGCATCAATGGGGACCTGGGTGAGTTCGGTTGGACGGCAGAAGCTTCGCGTCGCCCAGAGACCAGTAGCGCGCTTTCTTATGCTGGAATGTCTGTCCCTAGCGGCACGACTGACCCTCAAGGGACTAAATGGGGCGGAGTTGCTCGTACTGGTGTGAAGTTGAGCTCAAGTTGGGACATTGGTGGCCCTTACGGTTTTTGGAGTAGCTTGCAGTATCATGTTTTGACTGGTGAAAAGGTTGAGGACAACACTCGTTTAGGCGTGCTAGGTGGAGCGTACTACAAGTTAATTGCAACGGATGACCAGCGTTTAAGTATAGGTACGAACTTAATGTACCTTGATTACGACAAAAATCTGGGTGAGTACACGCTAGGTCACGGTGGCTACTACAGCCCGCAAAGTTACTTCTCGGTGTCTTTACCTATCAACTTTTATGGCCGATACAACAGTTCTTGGTCATATCAATTGAGTGCATCCGTCTCTAACTCTTGGACTAAGGAAGACGCGCCATACTTATCGACAGTAGCGGAGTCAGACAAAGGTGGTGGTTTTGGTACGTCGTTGCAAGCGGCGGTGGAAAAGCGAGTCAGCAAACGTTGGTATCTTGGTGCGTTAGTCGATGTACAACGCTCTGAGTTTTATACACCAAACCATTTCATGCTTTATGCCAAGTACACCTTTAATGATCGTTGGCAACCAATAGAGTATCCGCCAGCAGCACCAACGTTGTATAGCGACTTCTAACAAAAAACAAAGGCCGGAAATCCCGGCCTTTGTTGTCTTATTCCTAGAAGAATGCGGCGCTTAGTACAAAATTGAGTAAAGCTGGCGACGATATTTGCTTGCTAATGCGTTACCTTGACCTAGCGCACTGAGAATGTCCATAAAAGTCTTCTTCACTTCACCGTCTTGGGCGCCCAAGTCTTTTTTAAGAATATTCCACAGCAGTTCCAACGCTTCTTCATCCCGACCAACTTGGTTGTATTGTACCGCCAATTCACAAGCGAGTTCGAAGTTTGCCATGTCTGCTGCGTATGCTTGTTCTAGTCGCTGTAATTCAGGGCTATCTGCAGCCTGCAAATGCAGCTCGAGCTTGGCTATTAGGCTCTTGTAGTAGTTATCTTGATACTCGAGAGGGATAGCGTTCAGTAGTTCTTGGGCAATATCAAATTGTTTGGTTTCTAGCAAACAATCAGCCATCGCGAGTTTCACATCACCACGCTCTTGCAGCTCTGGCGGCAAAGTGTGGATGATGCTCAAAGCCTGAGCATGCTCACTTTGCTGAAGAAGTTCACTGACTTGTTTTAATAGTTGTTCATCTGGGCTTGGCAAATGCTTTTGTAGCATGGTAGCAATGGCATCAATTGGCTGGGGGCCTCCCAGACCATCGACGGCTTGACCATTTATAAACAGCGCGATAGTTGGCAATACTTGCACGCCAAATTGAGACGCTAAAGCGGGCTGATCTTCACAATTTAGTAGAGCAAGCGTAAATGCACCGTTGTACTGTTGAGCAAGAGATTGCAACTCAGGGAGTATCTGTGCGCTTTCTGGCTGAGCGTTGGCCCAAAAGTGGATCAAAACGGGCGTGTTCATTGAACCTTCAAGCGTTTCGCGAAAGTTCTGTTCTGTTATCTCAACGATAAATGGGGATTGCATCAGAGTATCCTTGCCTTGTGTCTTGTCGTTGATATTAGATATGGAGTTGATTTAGGTGAAATTCAAGCGACATTCACCATCAATAATGAATCATTCTATTTTGAGAAAACGTGAGGTAATAGAGTGAGGTTATTGCTGCTCAGGTGTTAGATAAAAAGAAAACGCTGCCGAAGCAGCGCAATTCTAATGCTATTTGTTAGTGCGGTATCAAAATAGGATGAACATGGTCAACACTACACCCACACTAAGCCAGTTAAGCTGATTTAATGTCATTGTTGCCTCGCAGTAGTATAAACATTGCTACAAAACGTAATGGGTGGCGATACCAAATCTAAGCAACTCAATCACTTTGGGCGAAAGAATCCCCGCTGAATTGCGTAGAAATTGATTCGTTTAGTTGAGGTTTTTTTAACCTACATGTTCATAATGACATCACATTGTTACGGTGAAATTACATTTCGACAAAACTTTTTTATGCAGCCTGTCGCAAAATTTTATCAAGTACACGGGTTGGTAATAGTCTTTTCAAGACTGCGAATAATTTAGTCGGTGTAGTAATTCGATAACGAATTTTCGGTGAAACGCTAGTTAATGCATGAAGAACTGGTGCGATGCAAGACTCTGCAGGCAAAACAAATCGATTATTAGACTTGTCGTTGTTGAGTCGCTCTCTTTGTCCTTCATAAGCATGACGATGGGGGCTAGATTCAATATCAACCCACTTCTCAAAGGCTCGTAATGCATTGTTTCTAAATTGAGTTTCGATCGGTCCTGGTTCTATCAATGCCACTTTGATATTCGTATCCGCAAGCTCTAGCCTGAGCGTATCTGTCCAGCCTTCTAAGGCAAATTTTGATGCATTATAGGCACCACGGTATTTCATTGCGGCAAAACCAAGAACAGAGCTGTTTTGTATGATGCGTCCTTCGCCTTGCTGGCGCATATGAGGAAGCACCTCTCTGACCAACTGGTGCCAACCAAAAAAGTTGGTCTGAAATTGATCTTGAAGAGCCTCGGTGGGTAAGTCTTCCAGTGCTCCGGGCTGACCATAGGCACCATTATTGAACACTGCGTAAAGCTTACCTTCTGCTAACTCTAGCGCTTGCTTCACGCCCGAAGAAATGCTTTCTGGGCTATTTAGGTCTAGATTGATGCAGGTTAGCCCTTCATTAATTAGGCGCTGGACATCTTGTTCTTTCCTACAAGATGCAATGACATTAAATCCCTTGTTTTGTAGGGCGTGAGCGCACACGTAACCGATGCCGGTTGAACAACCCGTAATAAGAATCGACTTTTTCATAATTTAATTTAAGACTCAGAAACATTGATTGGAGCCATCATTCATCAGCTCCGGTCATGAAGCAAGTGCTTGAGTGCTGGCTCTATTCTGGAGTAGCTAAATTTAAAGCCCAGTTCGGTGAGTTTTTTGGGTTTGGCTCTCATGCTATCAAACAACAAGCAGGAAGATTCTCCCATTAGGAGTTCCATCGCCCATTTAGGCGTGAACAAGATATGCGGACGTTTTAGCGTTTTAGCTAGTGTGCCGCTGAATATACGATTAGTCACAGGATGGGGGGCGCACATATTGAATGCACCGTGGGCATGTGGTGTTTCAAGCAAGTACATGATAGCGCGGATCATATCTAGGATGTGAATCCAAGGCATGTACTGATTACCGTTCCCAAGTGGGCCGCCTACGCCAAGCTTGTAAGGTAATAGCATCTTTGCCAACGCACCACCATTAAGGCCGAGTACCACGCCAGTTCTCAGTAGACAAACCCGTGTTTGTTCCGACTCTGCGCGCTTAGCTATTTGCTCCCACTTTGCACAAACCTCGTGAGGAAAGCCGTCGCTATTAACATGTAAGCACTCATCAAACGGATGATCTTGTTGGTCACCATAGTAGCCAACTGCCGAGCCACTAATAAAAACAGAGGGAGGTTCGGTACTTGCGTGGATCAGCTCAACAATTTGTTCGGTAATTTTCCAACGACTTTTGCAGATTTTTTCTTTTTGCTCGCTGGTCCACCTTTTATCCGCAATAGGCTCACCTGCAAGATTAATGACGGCATCAACGTGATTGAGATCGGCGAACGACTCGAGCGAGTCAAGGTATTCGATATTACCCAGATCAGCATGCTGTAGGCGTTGTTTTGCTCGCTCTGGAGAGCGTGTAAGTAGCATAACCTGGTGAGTTGATAGCAGCTTGAGCAACTCCGAGCCAATAAACCCAGTGCCACCTGTGAGTAATATCTTCATGTTATCTCTTTGAATGTACACGTATTAGAACATTATAGTCGTTTTGTGCTTAGCTTGATCATCTCAACACCATTATTTCTGGGATAGTGACAAGCTGACAGAGAGGCTATTAACTTCACATATTAGAAAATATGTAACTAAATGTTATAGATGGCGCTAGTGCATTCACGGTAGAAGAGTGAAATCTATGCCAGACTAAAAGTTATCGCTCATTGGAACGAGCGTAATCAGTTTGCATAATCAAGGAGGATAGGCATGGAAGCATTTGTTGCGCTTTTTCGAGCGCTCCTCAATAGTGCTCGTGACTTATTACCCATCATCATTGTTATCACTTTTTTTCAATTAGTCGTTTTGCAAGAGCCGCTGCCCAACCTGGTCTCCATTCTTTTTGGCTTGTTGCTTGTCGTTTTAGGATTAACCTTTTTTATCTTTGGCCTAGAACTTGGTCTTTTTCCTATCGGAGAGAGTATGGCTCAAGCCTTTGCAAAAAAAGGCAGCGTGTTTTGGTTATTAGTCTTTGCGTTTTGTTTGGGGTTTGGCACCACGATAGCTGAACCTGCATTAACCGCGGTAGCGGAAGAAGCCTCAGAAGTTGCGGCAGAGGGCGGAATGATCGCTAACTCAGAGCAGTCCATGCAGGATTACGGAGAAGGACTTCGAGTAACAGTAGCTCTCTCTGTGGGGATAGCCATCGTTATCGGCGTTTTGCGTATCTTAAAAGGGTGGCCGATTCATTACATGATCATTGGTGGCTATGTAGGCGTTGTAATACTGACGTGGTTTGCACCTGAAGCCATTATTGGCGTCGCTTACGATTCAGGAGGTGTAACAACGTCCACCATAACAGTACCTTTGGTCACTGCACTGGGCGTCGGTTTAGCGTCTTCTATTAAAGGGCGCAACCCTATGGTGGATGGCTTTGGTTTAATCGCTTTTGCCTCGCTGTTACCGATGATGTTTGTGATGGTTTACGGAATGGTCGTAACATGATTTCAATTGATCATTTCCTAGACACTTTATTATCGACCGTTAGAGACGTCGTTCCCATCGCCAGCATTATTTTTGGTTTTCAGTTAGCCGTGTTAAGGCGTCCTGTTAGCAACCTTAAGAAAGTTTTGCTTGGGTTCGTTTATGTGATTTTCGGGCTAGCTCTTTTTTTACTTGGATTAGAAATGGCGTTGTTTCCACTTGGGGAGACGATGGCTGTGCAATTAACGGCGCCGGAGTTTTTACAAGAGTTCAAAGTATCGGTAGGGAAAGCCTTAATGTGGGTCGACTATTATTGGGTTTACACCTTCGCCTTTTTTATAGGCTTTAGTACCACGATTGCAGAGCCTTCTTTAATCGCTGTAGCGATAAAAGCAAACCAAGTCTCTGGAGGCAGTATCAGTATTAACGGCTTGCGCGTAGCCGTTGCGTTTGGGGTGGCAATTGGTATTGCATTAGGTAGTTACCGGATTGTCGTGGGCGATCCCATTCATTATTACATCATCGCGGGTTACATCGTCGTTGTGATTCAAACGTTTTACGCTCCTAAGCTTATTGTTCCACTCGCCTACGATTCTGGAGGCGTAACAACTTCTACCGTCACTGTCCCACTTGTAACTGCATTAGGGTTAGGGCTTGCTTCGACCGTCCCTGGAAGAAACCCAATGATTGATGGCTTTGGCTTGATCGCGTTTGCCAGTCTATTTCCTATGATCTCTGTGATGGGCTATGCGCAAATAACCCAGTGGCTGAATAAAAACGTCTCGGAGGAAGAAGAAAATGCGCTTTAAATTGATACTTGCGTTTGTTGAAGACAGCAAAACAGACAAGGTGTTGGACGCTGCACGCGATGCTGGTGCGACCGGTGCAACAGTGATTAACAATGCTCGCGGGCAAGGTTTAAATCAAAAGCGAACGTTTTTTGGTTTAACGCTAGAAGTGCAAAAAGATGTGCTGCTGTTTGTGGTCGAGGAACATCTATCTCGACACATATTAGAGACCATTAATGAGGTTGGTGAATTTGACAGAGAGTCGGGACAGGGGATTGCTGTTCAGATCGATATTGAAGATGCAGTCGGTGTCGCGCATCAAGTCGAGACATTGACCAAAGTAGTCGAGGATGAATTATGAGTGATCAAACGATAATTAGAGTTCGAGATGTTATGGCGGCAACGTATGTAATGGTTGATGGACTGATGACCGTATACGAAGGCATAACGCTAGCGAAAAAATACCAAGTCAAAGCGCTGGTGGTGAAAAAGCGAGATGATAATGATGAATATGGCATCGTGTTGATGAATGATATCGCCAAAAAGGTGCTGGCGAATAATCGTTCTCCTCAGCGCACAAATATTTATGAAATCATGACCAAGCCCGCTTTGTGTGTCGAACCAGATATGAACGTAAAATATTGTGCACGTTTGTTTGAGCGATTTGGCATAAGCAGAGCGCCGGTCATTGAAAGTGGCGAGGTCATTGGGATGGTGAGTTATAACAATATTGTCATCAACGGTATGGTGCGAGAAGAAGTGTAATAGGTTGATATAAATGAAAAATCAACGAATTTTTTCTCAAGTCAGCGACTGTTACAAAGAACTAAAATATTTAATATATGTTAGGTTGCATATGTGTTAATTCACCATTATTCTTTGCGCCCTAAGCCTAATGTCGAGGAATCTGTATCATGCCTTTAGTCTCTTGCCCCGTGTGTGAGAAACAAATCTCAAAACGCGCTCATGCATGTCCAGGATGCGGAGAGCCCGATCCGCTGCACCATCTAGCCAAATCAAAATTTATGTCGATGGTGTTTTGGATACTGGTGTTGGTTGGAACAGCGTATGCAGCATGGTTCTATGTTTTGCCTATGGTCATTGAATCATTGCGCTATCAGTAGTATTCAAACCGTCGTAGGTTGAGCTGCTAAAAAAATGCCGTAGAATGACCTCATACTTTTTGAGGAGACAATGCCGTGAAACTATTTTTTGCCTCAGACCTGCATGGCTCTTTGCCAGCAACTAAAGAAACCATTGAGCTATTTCTGGCCTCTGGTGCGCACCACATGATTTTGCTAGGAGATACGCTAAACCATGGGCCGCGAAACCCTATTCCGGAAGGCTACAACCCTCCACAGGTAGCAGACTTATTGAACCAATACAGTGATCAAATTATTTCTGTACGTGGCAACTGTGATAGTGAAGTGGACCAAATGCTATTGAAGTTTCCAATGATGATGGATTACTCATGGGTGCTACTTGAATCTGGCAAGAGAATCTTTTTGACTCATGGTCACTTGTACAACTCTGAAAAACGGCCGCCACTGCGCGAAGGTGATATCATCGCCCACGGGCATACACATGTTCCCGTCGCAGAGATGCAAGATGGAGCCATTATATTCAACCCAGGCTCGATGACATTCCCACGTAATGGCTTACCGAGAAGCTTTGGTACTCTAGAAGACAATAAGCTAACGGTAAAAACGCCAGAAGGCGAAGTATTAGCACAAACCATGATTTAACGGTTTTACTAAGTAAAAAAATAGGGAGCGAATTGCTCCCTATTTTGTGTCTGAATGTCCTAAATCGCGTTCTGGGTCGATAATGTCTCTAACGCGCTGTTTTAGCACCTTGGCTTCAGGAAAGCCGCTGTCTTTTTTCCGTTCCCAAATTTGCTGGCCATTACAGAAAATTTCGAAGCGACCACCTGTGTCCGGGTGTAAGCTGATTGTTTCTATTTCTTCGCTAAAAGTATGCAGTAATTCTTGCGATAGCCAAGTTGAACGCAACATCCAGTTGCACTGGCGGCAGTAATAAATATCAATGATTGCTTTATCCATGAAACTTTCCTTTTAATCTTTTTAAACCAGCAACTTGATGCCCACCGCAAACGTGAGAATTTCGAATGCAACTTTAATCACTCTGTTACTGTATCGAGTCGCGGCCCATGCGCCTAAACTGCCGCCTAGAAAAGAGCTTAACAATAAAACAGGTAACCAAGCCCAGTGAATAGGCGCCCCTGCCTGTACGACGGCAATGCCTCCAATGCCATTCCAAAACAGGCCGACACAAATCATGGTGTAAGCAACGGCTTGTTTGTAGTCGTAACCAAACCAGCGCACCAAAAATAGTGTCACGAGCAAACCAGAACCTGCGGTAAGAGATCCGTTAATGATGCCGATAAACAGTAAGCCAATTCCACCAATAACCCAACCGATAGGATGACGGTTACGTATTACTTCAGCTTGGCCTAGTGATGTCTTAAATCGCGAGTAGATACCTAGCGCTAGGATCATCGTGCCGAGCATCTTTTCCGCGATACCATCAGGGATCTGTACAATTAAGTTAGCCCCTAAAATCACGCCAATACTACCGGACAAGATAAGGTAGAGCGCGACTTTCCATTTAATAGTGCCTGATCTTAAATGCGTGCTTGCTGCGCCTAAGCCTAAAGCAACCGAAGCCACCTTATGTGTGCCTAGCGCAACGGAGAACGGTAAGCCGAGAAAGATGAGTAAAGGGAATTGAAGCAAGCCTGCTCCGCCACCAGAAAGTGAAGCCAGCGTGTTGGCGATTAGTGAACCGAAAAAAAGGGTAAGGGTATCTAGCCAATCCATAAGCAAAACAAAGGGGGCGTCTTGCCCCCTTATCATCCAATCAAAATTAGTTTTTAAACAGTACCGAAGAACCGTGGTTCAAGCTAGTGAGCAATAGTGTTTTTTCGTTCACGACGTCAATACGACGACTTTGCTCCGCATCTAGCTTAAAAATTTGAGTAATCAAACGTAGCTGTGCTTCGGAAAAGTCTTTTGATTGAGAAGATGAAATATCTTTAAACTCCGAAGGCGAGACCAACAAATAGTTGTCACTTACTTCCCAGCGGCCTTTTTCCGAGATATTTATCGTTGATTCTGCGGTTGAACCTTGAGCGAATAGTTTGATATTTGCTACGCGAATATAGTCACCATTAGGGAGATATTTCACGTTTGATTCAACATTAACTCGGCGTAGTGGGCCGACAGTATCGTCAGGCAAGCTGTCTGTAATGACTGTCACCATGGTCGACTGCCATTCGTTTGCTGTGAGGAGCTGCTCCACTTTTAGGTCACTTCCCCAATACAACCAACTACTGAAAAGAACGGATACGGCCAAAACCGCAGATGCTAATTTAATCTTCATATTGGCCTCCTTTATTTGCAGATGTCTGTTGGATCGTTTTGACCTGCGAAAATACGCAGTGTTACGTTCTCGTAAGAGTGGTTACTGTCATGAATGTAGTTCAGAATCAGCTGGTTATTTTGTCCACCAGTGGCAATCACTTCCACTGGCAACGAGTCTTCTGCATGGTGCTTCACGTAGCGCTCAATGCATTGCTCTATTGAAGGCAACCAGTTGTTGATTTGAGGGTGATTTACAGGTGTCATCACCGGTACACTTTGATACTCACCAATCTGACGGAATTGGGATTCCGCAGGGTTCGTGAATAACAATACGCAAACAGGAAGCAGCAGAGACAAAAAGATAATGACACGCGGTAGCCAGTTAATCGTGTTAGATGCTGGCTTCGGCTGAGTTTTAGTCGGCTCTACTTGAGGCTCAAGATCAGCAGTAGTATCGGTCACTATCTCTGTTGGTGGTGTATCGCTCGCTTCTAACTCCACTGCTGGCGCTTCTTGTTCAGAAGCGGTTTCTTCAACGTCAGTGTTAGAGTCAGTAGAAAATGGGCTCAAGCGTTCCACTGAACAAATGAGTTGGTAGCCACGTTTAGGTACCGTTTTAACAAACTCTGGAGATTTTGTTGAATCCTTCAACATCTTACGCAGAGTAGAAATCGCTTGAGTCAGGCTTGAGTCATCCACCTCAAAACCTTGCTCACGCCAAACAAACTCGTGAAGCTCGTTACGGGTTAAAACTTCGTTTGGTCTCTCTGCCAACATCAGAAGTATACGGCTTTCGTTGCTTCCTAATCGTACAACGTCGTTGCCGTTTTGTTGGTCAGCGAGCGAATTACTATTTGGATCAAAGGTGAACCTTTGAGCAAGTAGAAATTTGGTGCCAATGTTAGTCATTTAGTTCTTCTTAGATGGATGATGTTGTAATTATGGTGATTTATGTCACAAAATTACCGGGGCGCTTGGAGTGCGCACGACATTTTAGATGCTTTTAGACGGGTAGGATAATTAAAATTTTCTAAAAAAACACCGTTTTTAGCAATATTGACCTTGAATTTACATTTGTCAGCCACATGTTAAATGACATCTCGGTAAGGTGATTTCAAGGGGAAAGTCACAAACTTGTCCCTATGAAAAAGCCAATTAGTTTAGATGTTATGGAGCACACATGAGCGAAACCGTATCTCAAAATAAAGAAACTCGTGGTTTTCAATCAGAAGTAAAACAACTACTGCATTTAATGATCCATTCTCTTTATTCAAATAAAGAGATCTTTTTGCGCGAGCTGATCTCTAACGCATCAGATGCATCAGACAAACTGCGCTTTCAGGCGTTATCTAACCCAGATCTATACGAAGGTAATGCAGACCTTTGCGTGAAACTGTCGTTTGATGAAAGCGCAAATACCTTAACCATTTCTGATAACGGTATCGGTATGAGCCGTGATGATGTGATTGAGCACTTAGGAACAATCGCAAAATCTGGAACAGCCGAGTTTTTCTCAAAGCTATCTGAAGAGCAGAGCAAAGACTCTCAGCTTATTGGTCAGTTTGGTGTTGGTTTCTACTCGGCATTTATTGTTGCTGACGCCGTTACCGTGCGCACTCGCGCTGCGGGTCTAGCCGCTGATGAAGCGGTACAATGGCACTCAGCGGGTGAAGGTGAGTACACCATCGAAAACATTACCAAAGAGTCACGTGGTACCGACATCATTCTTCATATGCGTGAAGAGGGTAAAGAGTTTTTGAATGAGTGGCGTCTACGTGACGTTATCAGTAAGTACTCTGATCACATCGGCATTCCTGTTTCAATCCAAACTGTCGTTCGTGATGACGAAGGCAAGGAAACAGATGAGAAAAAGTGGGAGCAAATCAACAAAGCCCAAGCACTGTGGACGCGTAACAAATCTGATATTTCAGAAGAAGAGTATCAAGAGTTCTACAAGCACGTATCACATGACTTTGCCGATCCATTGGTCTGGAGTCATAACCGTGTAGAAGGTAAAAACGACTACACGAGCTTACTATACATCCCATCGAAAGCACCTTGGGATATGATGAACCGCGACCACAAATCAGGCTTAAAACTTTACGTACAGCGCGTATTCATTATGGACGATGCAGAGCAATTTATGCCGTCATACTTACGCTTCGTACGTGGTTTAATAGACTCAAACGATTTACCGCTAAACGTATCGCGTGAGATTTTACAAGACAATAAAGTGACTCAGTCTCTACGTAATGCTTGTACTAAGCGCGTGCTAACGATGCTCGAGCGTATGGCCAAGAATGACGAAGAGAAATACCAATCATTCTGGAAAGAGTTTGGTCTTGTGATGAAAGAGGGCCCTGCGGAGGACTTTGCAAACAAAGAGAAAGTTGCAGGTTTATTGCGCTTTGCTTCAACTGAAGTGGACTCTTCTGAGCAAACTGTGGGCTTGGCGTCTTACGTTGAGCGCATGAAAGAAGGTCAAGATAAGATCTACTACTTGACGGCAGACAGCTATGCAGCTGCGAAAAACAGCCCTCACTTAGAACAGTTCAAAGCGAAAGGCATTGAAGTTATCTTGATGTACGACCGCATTGATGAGTGGCTGATGAACTACTTAACTGAGTTTGATGGTAAACAGTTCCAGTCAATCACTAAAGCTGGGCTTGATCTAAGTCAGTTTGAAGATGAAGCAGAAAAAGAGAAGCAAAAAGAAACCGAAGAAGAGTTTAAGTCGGTTGTAGAGCGCACGAAGTCTTACCTAGGCGATCGTGTGAAAGAAGTTCGTACCACCTTCAAACTCGCATCTACGCCTGCTGTTGTGGTAACGGACGATTACGAAATGGGTACTCAAATGGCGAAGCTTCTTGCGGCAGCTGGTCAAGCTGTGCCGGAAGTGAAATACATCTTTGAGCTAAACCCTGAGCACAAATTGGTTAAGCGTATGGCTGACGAAGCCGATGAAGAAGCGTTTGGTCGCTGGGTTGAAGTTCTGCTTGGTCAGGCAATGCTAGCGGAGCGAGGCTCTATTGAGGATCCAACAGAGTTCTTAGGAGCCGTTAATCAACTTTTGACTAAGGTGTAATAACCTCTGCAAATCAAAAAGCTCGCATTTCGCGAGCTTTTTGTTTGTTGTCGCAAAATTTTGCATCTCAAGTGCTGAGTTAATAATCAATAGGGCGTGAAAGAGGGTACTGTTAACATTCTTTAGTCTTAATACACTCTTTGCTCAGAGAACCTGTGATAGAATCTGCGACTTGAATGTGAGTAATAAGGCGTGTATTTTTGCTCGCCTATATACGTTATACCGAAACTTATCGTTGCAGGTGCTTCTCAGGTTTGATGTCTAAGAGGTCAGCTATTGTGAGCTTCGGTATAAATCTTAAATATTAAAGAGGATAAATCATGCGCATCATTCTTCTAGGTGCTCCAGGTGCAGGTAAAGGCACACAAGCAAACTTCATCATGGAAAAATACGGTATTCCACAAATCTCTACTGGTGATATGCTTCGTGCTGCTATCAAAGCAGGTACAGAGCTTGGTAAACAAGCTAAAGCTGTTATTGACGCTGGTCAGCTAGTTTCTGATGAAATCATCCTTGGTCTTATCAAAGAGCGCATCGCTCAAGAAGACTGTGCAAACGGTTTCCTACTAGATGGTTTCCCACGTACTATCCCTCAAGCTGACGGCCTAAAAGAAATGGGCGTAGACGTAGACTACGTTATCGAATTTGACGTTGCAGACGATGTAATTGTTGAGCGTATGGCTGGTCGTCGTGCTCACCTTCCTTCTGGTCGTACTTACCACGTGGTTTACAACCCGCCTAAAGTGGAAGGTAAAGATGATGTAACTGGTGAAGATCTTGTTGTTCGTGATGACGACAAAGAAGAAACAGTACGTGCTCGTCTAGGTGTTTACCACGAGCAAACTGCGCCACTAATCAACTACTACGGCAAAGAAGCTGAAGCAGGCAAGACTAAGTACCTTAAGTTCGATGGTACTAAGCAAGTAGCTGAAGTTAGTGCGGATATCGAGAAAGCACTATCTTAATTTGCTGAAGTCAAAAATTTAATATTTTGATATATTGAAAGCGGCCCAAGTGGTCGCTTTTTTTAGTTTACTCGTAAACATATATCTAATTAACTTCAGCTCGGCTATTCGTTACTTCGAGGTTACTTAAATATATGAACCAAGCCGTTTACCATGAATAGGATGTTATGAAAGAGAATAATAAACAGGGTGTACTCCTAGTTAACCTGGGAACTCCTGACGCACCAACCGCTCCTGCCGTAAAGCGCTTTTTAAGTCAGTTTCTTCATGATCACCGAGTGGTAGACATGACTCGATGGCTTTGGTGTCCACTATTGCACGGCGTTATCCTTCCTATCCGAGCTCCTAAAGTTGCCAAACTCTATCAATCAGTATGGATGGAAGAGGGCTCGCCGTTGATGGTGTACTCTAAACGCCAAACTGAAAAGTTAGCACAAAAGCTTGATATACCTGTAGAGCTTGGTATGACGTATGGTAACCCAAGTTTACAATCAGGCTTTGAAGCCCTATTGGCGCAAGGCGTTGATGAAGTCATTGTTTTACCTTTGTATCCGCAATACTCGGGCACAACAACGGCAGCGGTTTCTGACGGAATCACTAAAGCATTTAAAAACCTGCCTGTGATGCCGGGCTTTAGCTTTATTCGTGATTATTACAATCACCCGAAATATATTGAAGCGTTAGCGCATTCAGTTCGTGAACATTGGCAAAAGAATGGCCAGGGAGATTACCTGCTGTGTTCTTATCATGGTATTCCAAAACGCTATGCTGACAATGGTGATGTTTACCCACAGCATTGTGAAGAGACGACTCGCTTGCTTGGGGAAGCGTTAGGTTTAAGCGAACAACAAATTGGCATGACGTATCAGTCCCGATTTGGGAGAGAAGAGTGGCTTCAACCTTATACCGATAAGACCCTAGAAGCACTTCCTGCAAAGGGTGTGAAAAATATTAATGTTGTGACCCCTGCATTTTCGTCAGATTGTTTAGAGACGTTGGAAGAGATCTCGGAAGAGTGTAAAGAGATTTTCCTTGAAGCTGGTGGCGAAAACTTTACCTACATCCCTTGTTTGAACGATAGTGAACTTCATATCGAGATGATGGTTGAGTTAGTTCAATCTAAACTTTAGATACAAAAAAGGGTCGCAATAGCGACCCTTTCTACGTTTAGTTGAGCGATCAAGCAACTTGTACTTGCTGCTCTTCTACTTGCTCTGCCGTGCTGTGCGTATTTTCAGCGCCATGCATCCAGCGAACGAGTGTATTAGAGAATAGGAGCAAAATTACGCCACTTACGGTTGCGCTGACCGCAATACCACTAAAGATAGCCATAGCGCCTAACTCGCCTACGTGAGAGCCCACATAGCCCGCAACATAGTTAGCAATCGCATTACAGCCAAACCATGCACCCATCATAAGTGAAGCTAAGCGAAGCGGTGCTAATTTAGTCACCAATGAAAGACCAATTGGTGATAAACACAGCTCGCCTAATGTGTGGAAGAAGAAAGCGCCGACCAACCATAACATCGATGTTTTTACTGTTGTATCTCCACCTTGTTCTAGCACTGCGCCAACCATACAAAGGAAACCAATCGCCAAGAAAAATAGTGCCATCGCAAATTTCACTGGCGAAGTAGGTTCACGTTTACCCAATTTTACCCAAAGGACAGCCAGAACTGGCGCTAGAGTAATAATGAAAAATGGGTTTAGTGATTGGAACCACGCAGCAGGAACTTCGAAACCACCAATCATGCGATCAGTATATTGTTGAGTGTAGATGTTCATCAGACCACCAGCTTGTTCAAAGCCTGCCCAGAAGACAATAGTGAATAAGCTCATGACCAGAATTACTTTTAGTCGATTCACTTCTTCTTTGGTGAGTGGCTGCTTCGTGGTGGCGTTTTTGTTGTTTAGATCTCGTTTCGCCGCTGGTTCGCGACCAATATCACCAAGCCATGATTGAGCCAGTACCATTTGCATCACTAGGCTAACCAGCATACCCACACCAGCGGCAACAAAGCCAGCTTTCCAACCGTAAGAGGTTGTCACAGAGCCAGAAACGACGCCGGCAAGTAATGCACCTAAGTTGATACCCATATAAAAGATAGTGAATGCACCGTCACGACGGTTGTCACCTTCTTGATAAAGGTCGCCAACCATGGTTGAGATATTTGGCTTAAAGAGACCGTTACCAGTGATAAGTAGGCCAAGGCCTAAATAGAAACTGTGTAGCGAACCAATACCTAAAGCATCAGCAGGAAGTGCAAGAGTAAACTGGCCGATGGCCATTAACGCGCCACCAAGCAAAATTGAGCGACGTTGACCTAAATAGTTATCTGCTAGGTATCCACCGATAAGAGGCGTGATATACACAAGCCCTGTGTATATGCCGTATAGGTCTAATGCGTCTTTGGTTGACCAGCCAAGGCCGCCATTCATTGTTGTATCAGTAAGGTAAAGCACGAGAATGGCACGCATTGCGTAGTAAGAAAAGCGTTCCCACAGTTCAGTACCGAACAATAAGAACAGGCCACGTGGATGACCAAAATATTGATGTTGGTTTGACATAAGCTCTTCTAATAATAGTTATTACATTTTTTAACGACTTCTACGTATACAATGCAATTCAATGAGTGACAAATAATAAAATTTTGCCATTCGACTATTTTTGTTTGTTAAGTAGCTGTTTTTGATTGGATTTGCAGATTATATGATGGTGTATTGGTTGTGTTACAAACTTAATTTCCATTTTTGCCTATGGACTTCTTTATCGTAAGTTGCTGAAAAAATGTCGTTAATGCGAGCGATGTATAATCATACTTTTATAGATAAACTGAATATCAATGACTCAACTTTGGCTTAATGCTAGGATAAAAACAAAATAGAATTGGCTAGTAAAAAGATGAAACGTTGGTATCTACTTTATTGTAAACGTGGGGAGCAGGTTAGGGCGAAACAACACCTTGAAAATCAAGGTGTAGAGTGCTTTTATCCAACTGTAGGAGTTGAGAAGATTTTGCGCGGGAAAAGACAAAAAGTCGAGGAACCGCTGTTTCCTTGTTACGTATTCGCTTACTTTGATTATGAGCAAGGGCCAAACTTCACCTCAGTCCGCTCTACTCGAGGTGTTGTTGACTTTGTGCGTTTTGGTGCTCAACCGAAAGAAGTTCAAGGTGACTTGGTCTTCGAATTGATGCAGCTAGAAAAGTGTTGTAATGACAATACCGTTTCTGAATGCATGCCAAAACCAGGCGATCAAATTAGAGTTAAAAGCGGTCAATTTGCGGGCATAGATGCCATCTTCCAAGAACAAGATGGTGAGAAACGCTCAATTATGCTAGTTCAGATGATCACCAAGCGTGTGCCTGTCAGCATAGACAATAGTGATTTAGATTTAAAATAGCCTAATTCCATCAAACATAAAAAGAGGTGCAAAAGCACCTCTTTTTGATCGTATCTAATTGATCGTATCTAATTTTTTGTCTGTTTTAAAAGGGTTGGACGAACCAACCCTTATCTTTATCGTAGAGAATTAGTATGAATCGTTGTGAACGGTCTGTACTGCACGACCTGATGGGTCAACACAGTTTTGGAACGATTCATCCCATTCAATCGCCTTCGCTGAAGAACACGCTACTGAAGGGCCTCCTGGTACACACTCTGCTGCTGATGGAAGTGGGAATAACTCTTCAAAGATTTCACGGTACACGTAGCCTTCTTTTGTCGTTGGCGTGTTGTATGGGAATCGATATTGAGCTGTTTCCATCTGCTGGTCTGTCACTTTCTGTTCCGCTACTTCTTTCAGCGTATCGATCCAGCTGTAGCCAACGCCATCAGAGAATTGCTCTTTTTGACGCCATGCGATCGATTCTGGCAGGTAGTGCTCGAAGCACTCACGAAGGATGTGTTTCTCCATTTTACCGTTGCCACACATCTTGTCTGCTGGGTTCAAGCGCATTGCTACATCAATGAACTCTTTATCTAGGAAAGGTACGCGTCCTTCAACTCCCCATGCTGCCAGCGACTTGTTAGCACGAGCACAGTCGAACATGTTCAGAGCAAGCAGTTTACGCACAGTCTCCTCGTGGAACTCTTTCGCGTTTGGCGCTTTGTGGAAGTAAAGGTAGCCACCAAAGATTTCGTCAGCGCCCTCACCAGACAATACCATCTTGATACCCATCGCTTTGATCTTACGACCCATTAAGAACATAGGTGTTGATGCGCGGATAGTCGTCACGTCATACGTTTCAATGTGGTAAATCACGTCACGAATCGCGTCCAAACCTTCTTGAATCGTGTACGTCATTTCGTGGTGAACGGTACCAATTTGGTCGGCAACTTCGCGAGCGGCTTTCAGGTCAGGCGCGCCTTCTAGGCCAACAGCAAAAGAGTGCAGTTGAGGCCACCAAGCTTCAGACTTTTCATCATCTTCAATACGCATCGCTGCAAAGCGTTTTGCTACCGCAGATGTAATAGAAGAATCTAGACCGCCCGAAAGAAGTACACCGTAAGGCACGTCAGTCATTAGTTGGCGTTTAACAGCCGCTTCTAGCGCTTCAGTCAATTCTTCTTTGCTAGTGCTGTTACCTTGTACTGCTGCGTACTCGTTCCAGTCACGAACATAGTAACGTGTTGGCTCAGTATCTTTAGAGCTGTAATAGCTACCAGGAGGGAATTCACTTACTGTTTTACATACTGGAACAAGAGCCTTCATCTCTGATGCCACATAGTAGTTACCATGCTCATCGTGACCTTGATAAAGAGGGATAATACCAATATGGTCACGTCCGACTAAATACTCATCTTTTTCTTCGTCGTAGAGCACAAAAGCGAAAATACCGTTTAGTTCTTCAAGGAGATCTGCACCCATATCTTGGTAAAGTGCAAGAATGACTTCACAGTCTGAATCGGTTTGAAATTCGTACTTTCCTTCGTAACGAGCACGAATTTCTTTATGGTTGTAGATTTCACCATTGACGGCAAGGATGAGCTTCTTATCAGGGCTGTATAGCGGCTGTGCACCACTATTTAGACCAACAATCGCCAAGCGCTCGTGCGCTAAAATAGCACGCTCTGAAGAGTAAATCCCAGACCAGTCTGGGCCACGGTGACGAAGTTTTTTCGACATCTCTAATGCGATAGGGCGCAATGCGGCTGCATCGCTTTTAATGTCTAAAATGCCAAATACTGAACACATACTACATCCTTACTAAACTAAACAATTTCTAATCGGTATGGTTTAAATTTGCCATTACTAATAAAAAAAGCAACGTTTTGTGATTAAAAAAATGATAAAAGGCCTTGTTGTATGGAAAATATTTAACTCAACCGTTGTTTTGGTGAATGAGATCAAGGTTTGGTATAAAAACTATACAAAAAAGGCTTTCTATCAATAGAAAGCCTTCCGAAAAATATCAGTGCTGTTGCTTATTTAATTGGTGTGAATTTAGGTTGAAGTTGTTTACAGACGTGTCGAGCAAAACCGCTACCAGCTTCACTATAAATATTGAATGCTGCGTCAACGCCATTTTCAAGTAAGCCTTCCAATTGATCTGGGTATTCGGCGATAGCGGCAATTTGCCCCTTATATTTTCTGCGTTTAAGCTGCTCAAGTGCTGTTTGGTTACCTTGATGATGTGGCATTGCAAGCAGAACCAGTTTTACATGACCTGTATCTAAAATTCGCTCCCAGAAATCCGGGTCGGTGGCATCACCAGAAATCACATTTCTTCCTTCTGAACGATGATGATGTGCAGCGTCTTCACGAATTTCTATACCCAATGAAATTTTGCCATAGCGTGAACGTAGCTCATCATAAGCGCCCGTTCCAATACGCCCCATACCTAAGATCAATACTTGGGCATGACCTGGGTTGATGAGTTGGTCGCGTTGATTGAGCTTTTCTACCGCTGTCTCTTGCAGCCACTTACCTGAATGTTGATAAATTTTATGGCTAAGGCGGTTAAGTGGCGCGGAAATTACAAAGGATACCGACACCGCAACCGCAATCGCAGCAAGCATATCACTTGGCATCCAGCCCATTTTATAGGCCAACCCAGCAACAATAAGACCAAACTCACTGTAGTTAAATAGTGATAAAGAGGCGAGCAAAGAGGTACGTACTCGAAACTTAAAATGATTAATAGTGACGAAGTACAAGAGTCCTTTGATTGGTAGCAGTAAGATAAATAGCAGGGCGAGAACGACGCCATTCACGCTCAATGAGGCGGATAAACCAATGTTCAAAAAGAAGCAGACTAAAAAGAGCTCCTTCATATTGAATAATGACTTGGATAGTTCTGAGGCTTTTGGGTGACCTGCGAGTAGCATGCCTAAAATTAGCGCGCCCAAGTCTGGTTTCATCCCGACCAACTCGAATAGCCCAGCACCGACAACAAGCGCGAAGAAAATACCGAATAGCACCAGCATTTCGCCGTGGCCAACTTTATCGAGCAGCTTATAGAATAGGGGACGAAGGAAAGGCAGTGCGAACAAACCGATGGCATACCATTCTGGGACTTTTCCGGTTGAAGCAGTCAGGAATACTACGGCAAAAATATCTTGCATGACCAAGATACCGATCGCGAGTGTGCCGTAGGTCGCGTTCATTTCGCCTTTTTCTTGCAATGCTTTTACGGCAAAAACGGTACTAGAGAACGATAGTGCAAAAGCTAAAAGCAGGATTTGGCTGCCGTCCATACTGGCTAGCGAAGTCAAGCCCAGTAGTTTTAAGCCGGATAACGCTAGGGCAAAAAAAGCGGTAGAGAGTATGTTGTGGGCGGTTGCCCCTCCCCATATTTCTTTGGACAGCAGGGTTTTTACATCGAGTTTGAGTCCAATAGTAAACAGAAGAAGAGTAACACCAAGATCTGCGAGAGTGACAATAACGTCATTGCTTTGGTAACCAAATGCATGCAAGCCAAATCCAGCTAGTAGAAAACCAACGAGGGGAGGGAGGCTGCATTTAAGCGCAATAAAACCAGCTAAAAAAGCGGCTGTAATTAGAATAATTTCCATACTGTTGAGCTGTATTCCTGATATACAAAAACGGGCTGTGAAAACACAGCCCGAGATTGTAACTCAATTGGTTGTATAAACTTAGTCTTCCAGTAACTTTTGTAACAAAACTCCGTTTAGCATAGCGCGTTTAATCATCGCAAATGCGCCCATCGTTGGCTGCTTATCAATGTGAGAAGCCACGATAGGGAGGTCGTTATGGAAAGTTTTAAGAGATTGATTCTCTACGTTGCGTTGAATTGCAGGGAAAACAATATCTTGTGCTGCAGTAATATCGCCAGCAATTACAATTTTCTGTGGATTAAATAAGTTAACCGTAATCGCAATCGCTTTACCTAGCTGGTTGCCCACTCGCACTAAACTCTGTTTCGCAAGTTCATCACCATTCATTGCGTGCTGACATACCGCTTCAATTGTGATGTTTTCAAGGTCGGTTAAGCTTGATTCGTATCCTTGAGTAATCAGTTGCTTCACTCGTTGAATAATCGCTGGGTTTGCAGCTACGGTTTCTAAACAGCCAAAGTTTCCACATTGGCATTGCTCACCAAGCGGGTCAATTTGGATATGACCAATTTCACCGACGTTGCGGTTAAAACCAAGAAAAACCTGGCCGTTAACGATAATACCTGCGCCAGTACCGCGGTGGACGCTAACCAAAATAGAATCCTGGCAGTCTTGGCTTGCTCCAAAGTAGTGCTCAGCCAACGCCATGCCACGTACGTCGTTGCCAACAAAGCATGCTGTATTAAACTTCTCTCCAACAATTTCACCGAGAGCAAGATTATCGATATCGGTATTAGGCATGTATTCGACCACGCCAGTTGTTGGGTTAACAAGGCCCGGTAAAGTGATGCCGATAGCGATGAGTTGATCAATTTTGTCTTCGCATCGGCTTACGAAATCTTTTAATAAATCGATAAGTCCTGCGATTAAGTCTGCTTGGTTAGTGTAGTGCAGTTCATGCTGATCTTCTGCCAGCGCGGTACCACCTAAATCGTATAAACTGAACTGTACGTAATCTCGACCTAAGCGAACGGCAATCGAATGAAAAGGTTTGACTTCAGTAGTCAAAGAGATCGCACGACGACCACCAGTTGAAGCTTGTTGGGCGACCTCCTTAATAAGGCCGCGCTCTAAAAGTTGGCGGGTTATTTTGGTAACACTAGCAGGCGCGAGCTGACTCACGTCCGCGACTTGAATACGGGAGATAGGACCTTGCTGATCAATCAGCCTATATACCGCAGCGCTGTTAAGCTGTTTTACTAAATCTACATTACCAATCTGTCCGCCATTCATGCTTAATTTTGCTCGTATTGTCCGTTAACAACCGTCGCTTTTACTTTAAAGTCACGATCGAAAATAGTCAGGTTTGCAACCATCCCTTTTCGAACTCGGCCAAGGCGATCCTCAACACCAATTGCTGTTGCTGGGTATAACGTGGCCATTCGTAGAGCTTCGTCTAAAGCGATCCCCGCGTGCTCAACTGAATTCTGAACTGCTTCAATCATTGTCAAAGCTGAGCCGCCTAGCGTGCCATTTTCATCAACACACTTACCATCTCGGTAATATACTTTCTTACCGACAAAAATAAAGTGATCAATGTTAGCACCTGCTGGAGCTGTGGCATCCGTCACCAAAACAAGCTTTTCACCTTTGATTTTATGAGCAATTCGGATGTTTGCGTAGTCGACGTGAAAACCATCAGCAATAATGCCAGCATATACGTCAGGAGTATCGTAAATTGCACCAACAACTCCTGGTTCACGACCAACCATTGGTGTCATTGCATTAAAGAGGTGTGTAGCAAAAGTAATGCCTGCTTCAAAGCTTTTACGTGCTTCGGCGTAGGTTGCATTTGTGTGGCCAATTGAAACTACGATGCCAACAGCCTTTAATCGCGCAATATGCTCTGGGTCGTTATGCTCAGGTGCTAGTGTTACTTTCGCTACGATATCGGCGTTTGTGCAGATAAGGTCGATCATGCTTTCGTCTGATGGGCGAATAAAATCTACGTTATGGATGCCTTTTTTCGCGACGTTAAGGTAAGGACCTTCGAGGTGTAAACCAAGCGATTGATTTTGATACTTGTTGTGGTACTCACGAGCTGCGGCAATTGCAGTTCGCATATCTTCATCAGATGACGTAATGAGTGTTGGCAGGAAGCTAGTACAGCCAGATTTGAGGTTTGCCTGGTGCATGATTTGCATGGTTTCAGGGGTAATTGCATCGTTTAGCATTACACCGCCACAACCGTTCAACTGCAGATCGATAAAGCCTGGACTTAGATTAGCGCCTGCAAGGTCTTTTAGTTCGATGCTTTGAGGTAGCTCAGAAACCGGCACAATAGATTGAATAAGATCGTTTTCGATGATGACCGCATGATCGGTAAGAACATCACTACCGGTATAAATTTTACAGTTACTTAGCGCGTACATAGTCAGCTAGTCCTTATAGATGAGAATTCAATTTCTATATCGTTATCTAAGTAGAGACTGCTTCAGTCATATGGGTACTTAGTTTGTATCACTGAATTAGATAACGAGTCACATACAGCAAGTCGCGTTTTATCGATGTTATTGTCATAGTAACTAACTGAAAAGTAATAATTGTATGGTTTTTTATGATTCTTTTTCAGAGCAAAGTTACAGTGATTTACCCGCCTAGATACCAAAATAACACTGATTCTGCCTTGCATAAAGTGCGAGAATATTATCTTTAAAACGCCATTTTTTCGTATAATAAAATAAGTTTTATGATCTCGCTAGCAAAAACCTTCCGAAAGGGCAAATTGTGGTGATTATGATCACAAAC
>NZ_JAWOTB010000016.1:0-63262 GCF_033338655.1 Vibrio sp. Vb1729
GCAGTGCCAAACGATGGCATTGTGACCGTTTCTGCTGGGCAAACTGAGTTTGATGTGCGTATCGCTTCCATTGATGACGCCGTTTATGAAGGCCCTGAAGATTTCAGTGTGACGGTGACTGGCATTGGCGCAGTGCAAGGCAGCGATACGGGTACGGCAACGATAGTGGATGACGGCAGTGGTCCGGGCCCTGATCCGGATGATGACCGCCCGAATGTGACTATTACCGATGCTGGTACCATCAATGAGGGTGAGACAGCGAACTTCAAAGTGACGTTGTCGAACGCCGCCGAGTCTACAGTTCAAGTCGAGCTAGGCCTGAACTTAGGTGACACCGAAGTTGGAGACTTAGGTACCTTAGAATACAACACAGGCTCCGGTTGGGTTGCAGTGCCAAACGATGGCGTAGTAACGGTGCCAGCAGGGCAAACTGAGTTTGATGTACGCATTGCTTCCATTGATGACGCTGTTTATGAAGGCCCAGAAGATTTCAGTGTCACGGTAACTGGCATTGGGGCAGTACAAGGTAGCGATACCGGTACGGCAACGATAGTGGATGACGGCAGTGGTCCAGGCCCCGATCCGGATGATGACCGTCCGAATGTGACCATCACTGACGCTGGCACCATCAATGAGGGTGACACAGCGAACTTCAAAGTGACGCTATCGAACGCGTCTGAAGCGGAAATGCAAGTAGAGTTGGGTCTTAATCTCGGCGATACCGAAGCCGGTGACTTAGGTACCTTGGAATACAACACGGGAAGTGGTTGGGTGACAGTGCCAAATGATGGCGTAGTAACGGTGCCAGCAGGGCAAACTGAGTTTGATGTGCGCATCGCTGCCATTGATGATGCTGTTTATGAAGGCCCTGAAGATTTCAGTGTGACAGTGACTGGCATTGGGGCAGTACAAGGTAGCGATACGGGGACGGCGACGATCGTGGACGATGGCACGGGGCCAGGCCCCGATCCGGATGATGACCGCCCGAATGTGACTATTTCAGACGCTGGCACCATCAATGAGGGTGAGACAGCGAACTTCAAAGTGACGCTGTCGAATGCCTCTGAGTCCACTGTTCAAGTCGAGCTAGGCCTGAACTTAGGTGACACCGAAGTTGGAGACTTAGGCACCTTAGAATACAACACAGGCTCCGGTTGGGTGACAGTGCCAAACGATGGCGTAGTAACGGTGCTAGCAGGGCAAACCGAGTTTGATGTGCGCATTGCTTCTATTGATGACGCCGTTTATGAAGGCCCTGAAGATTTCAGCGTGACGGTGACTGGCATTGGGGCGGTGCAAGGCAGCGATACGGGAACGGCGACGATTGTGGATGACGGCAGTGGCCCGGGTTCCGATCCGGATGATGATCGTCCAAGCGTGACTATTTCAGATGCTGGCACCATCAATGAGGGTGAGACAGCGAACTTCAAAGTGACGCTGTCGAACGCCTCTGAGTCTACAGTACAAGTCGAACTAGGCCTGAACTTAGGTGACACCGAAGCCGGTGACTTAGGTACCTTAGAATACAACACGGGAAGCGGTTGGGTTGCAGTGCCAAACGATGGCGTGGTGACGGTGCCGGCGGGGCAAACCGAGTTTGATGTGCGTATTGCTTCCATTGATGACGCGGTGTACGAAGGCCCAGAAGATTTCAGCGTGACGGTGACTGGCATTGGCGCAGTGCAAGGCAGCGATACGGGTACGGCAACGATAGTGGATGATGGCAGTGGTCCGGGCCCTGATCCGGATGATGACCGTCCAAGCGTGACTATTTCAGACGCTGGCACCATTAATGAGGGTGAGACAGCGAATTTCAAAGTGACGTTGTCGAATGCCTCCGAGTCTACAGTTCAAGTCGAGCTAGGCCTGCACTTAGGTGACACCGAAGTTGGAGACTTAGGCACCTTAGAATACAACACAGGCTCCGGTTGGGTTGCAGTGCCAAATGATGGCGTGGTGACGGTGCCGGCGGGGCAAACTGAGTTTGATGTGCGCATCGCTTCCACTGATGACGCCGTTTATGAAGGCCCTGAAGATTTCAGTGTGACGGTGACTGGCATTGGCGCAGTGCAAGGCAGTGATACCGGTACGGCGACGATAGTGGATGACGGCACGGGGCCAGGCCCCGATCCGGATGATGACCGCCCGAATGTGACTATTTCAGACGCTGGTACGATTAATGAGGGTGAGACAGCGAACTTCAAAGTAACGTTGTCGAACGCCGCCGAGTCTACAGTTCAAGTCGAACTAGGCCTGAACTTGGGTGACACCGAAGCCGGTGACTTAGGTACCTTGGAATACAACACCGGAAGTGGTTGGGTGACAGTGCCAAACGATGGTGTGGTGACCGTGCCAGCAGGGCAAACTGAGTTTGATGTGCGTATCGCTTCCATTGATGACGCTGTTTATGAAGGCCCTGAAGATTTCAGCGTGACAGTAACCGGCATTGGTGCAGTGCAAGGCAGCGATACCGGTACGGCAACGATTATTGATAATGATGCTCCTCCTTCTATTTCAAATGTTGTGAATGCAGTTGTTTCGGAAGAAGGTTTAGCTAATGGTATCCCTGATAATACAGGATCACCTTCAGACACTACTAACTCCGCAAGTTTCTCAGGAACATTCACAGTTGCCGATCCAGACACGGCGAATGTTTCAGTGGTATTGGCAGGTCCTAACAACCTAACATCAGGAGGGGAGCCTATATCGTGGACGTGGGACAACAGTACTCAAACGCTGACTGCGAAAACTGCTCACCTGAGCGTTGTTGCTACTGTTGTGCTGAGCGAGCCTTCAGCTTCAGGTCAAGGCTCTTGGGACTATACTATTACTCTGTTTGAGCCACTTGATCATCCTGTTAATGATGTGGAAGACATCATCAACTTTGATTTACAGATTTCTGTAAGTGATGGACAAACAACAACATCTCAAAGCTTAAATGTGGCCGTTGAAGATGATTGCCCATACGTGCCTGTTGTTGTTCAACCCGTCGATGTGTCGCTTACTGGTGCACCTAACGTTCTGACAGGGCGCATAGATTTTGCAGGAAGTGAGGCAGATGCAACCAGTCGAACATTTGGGGACGTTGTTGTGACTGCAAACGGTTTTGTGTCTGACGAATCTGTGATGCTGGGAACAGCTGAAATCAATCAATCATCAGAAGGGATTGGCGTTAAAAGTTCTGGTAACAACGGCTTCCAATTAGAAAACGAAGTCGATTATCGATTCGCGGGTAATGAGGGTGTATCAGAGCAGTTAATCATAGACTTAGGCAATAAAGTTGCTTACGGAGCAGAAATAGAATTTGAGAAAATGTTTGGTGGTGAACTTGAGAAAGGAATCGCATCTTTTTATAGAGATGGTGTATTAATTGCTCAGCAATCGTTCAGCTCTGACGCAAGCAGTGGTGATTACGCGGCAAATTTCAATGTTCAACAGGGAGGCTTTGATAAAATCATCCTCGAGGCGACCAGTAATGGCAATGGCCCGGATACTGAAGACAACAGTGACTTTACCGTTAAATCAATAACCTTTACAGGTGCGTACTCTGGCGTGCCAATTGCTAGTGCGGATGGGAACCTCGGTGCTGTATATGGAGCTGATGGCCCTGGTTCTATAGTCTTAAATGGAGGTGAGGCTGGTTTAGAGACTCTAGATGGTAAAGACGTGTTGATATACGTCGATCCACAAAACTCTAATAGACTGATTGCAGAGGCTGATGGAGAGCTTGCATTCGAAGTTCAACTTACACCTAGCACTGGAAAATGGGAGTTCTTCCAATACTTGCCTTTGACCTCACCTTATGGCGATGGGGATATCGATTTTAACTACACGATTACTGATAATGATGGCGACAGTAAAACGGGGTACTTTTCTGTCAACCCTTACGCCCCACCAATCGTAGAAGGTGTAACACTAAACGTTTCTGAGGAAGGCTTAAGCAACGCCATTGCTGATGACTCTGCTCTAAACGGCTTTGATGACACAACTGACTCGAGTTCTGATGTAGAACAATTGACGCTGGGTCAAACCGTTGATTCTGTTACGCTCAGTGAACCATCTACAGCTCTTACTAGTAACGGGATCTCTGTAACGTGGACGTTATCAAATAACGACCAAATGCTTATCGGTTCAGCGAACGGTGAAGAGGTTATCAAAATATCAGTCAATGATACTGGAGTGGTATCTACGGAGCTTCTTGGTCCGATTGTTCACTCCAACCCATCTGGAGAAGACACCTTAAATATTGAGGTGCCTGTGCTTGTCTCGAATGCTCGTGGCCTTACTAACTCCACAACGGTCAACGTTATTGTGGAAGATGACTCACCAGATTCTGCATCTATTATTCACGATGTAGTTGCAGAAACTAAAGAAAGTGCCAACGTTCAGCTCATAATGGATGTCTCGGGTTCTATGCGAACGGATAATCGCTTGCAGATAATGAAAGATTCGGCAACTCAGTTATTGAATCAATATGAGTCTATCGGTCAAACGCGAGTTCAAATTATTACTTATAGCAGTACAGCATCCACTTACGCTATAGGTGCTGCGACGTGGCTGACGGTCGAGGAGGCCAAAGCGTATATTGAGACGCTAACTGCGGGTGGCGCGACTAACTATAACAACGCGCTAAATGAAGCAAAACAGTCATGGGATGATGTAGGTAAGTTAACCAGTGCGTCGAATGTTAGTTACTTCTTGTCAGATGGTCAGCCAAACCCTGCGTCATCATTTATAAACGACGCTCGCGAGCAGAGTTGGATTGATCACCTAACCGATCCTGATAATCAGATAACAGCCCTAGCGTATGGTATGGGCGTTAATCTTATGCCGGAGCAATTAGATCGCGTAGCATATGATGGCTTTTTGAATCAAGACCTTGATGGTGTTGTGGTTCCTGACGTAACTCAATTACCTCCGGTTATGTTGCAGTCAGTGATTCAACCTGTTGGGGGGAACTTGATGTATACCACTTCTCCAGATACAGGTATTGGTGCAGATGGTGGTTATATTAGCGAAATAGAACATGACGGTGTCACTTATTCGTTTGATGGTACAGACCTAATAGTAACTGACAATAACGATGGTATTTCGCATGCATTTGACGACACAACGATGCAGCTTACTATCTATATCGACAGCAAACATACTCTGGAAATCGACCTAAACGATGGTGCGTATGCATTTTATGGTGCGGTGGGTGATACAGTTGAAACGTTAGACTTCGATTATGTATTGACGGATAACGATGGCGATCAAAGTGAGAATACCCTGCAATTCGTTATTGATGAAAACGGAGGAGTAAATGCTTCAAGTAATGGCTCTGCAAATATTATTGAAGCTGAAGTAGACGTAAGTCATGACATCTTGATCGGTAATGATAACGAGGCAGATGTCTTTAAATGGGTCAACGACTCCTTGGATACAGGAACAGATCTAATTAGAGGTTTTGAGAGAGATTTGGACACCTTAGATCTGAGTGAAGTCGTTGAAGATGCAGGGCACAATACGATAGAAGAACTTCTTAATAGTATTGACTTGAACATTGATGGCGATGACTTATCTCTAGAAATAACCCATAACGATGGAAACTCAATTCAAACTATCGTAATAGAAAACGGGGCGACAGAGTTTAGTGATTTAATCGTGGGAAATGCGGACTTTGAGAGAGATGTGTTATCCGCACTAACTAAGGTTAACTTAGAGCCATAATGAAAAGGGCCAGTAGGCCCTTTTCTTCTGCTTTGTCTTACTTATTCGTAGCCTAAAGCACTTTACATGCAAAACCTTTTAAGTAGAAACCTTCTGGATATGCTGTATCGGTTGGGTGGTCAGCGGCTTGTTCAAAACGCTCCACAAACTTTACTTGGCGGTTAGCGTCTACGGCTGCATCAGCGATGATTTTCTGGAACAGAACTTGATCCATCAAGCCAGAGCAAGAGTAGGTCAGTAGCGTGCCGCCCGGTTTTAGAATTTGCATTGCTAGCATGTTGATGTCTTTGTAACCACGACATGCGCCGTTTAGTTGTGCTTTGCTCTCTGCGAACTTCGGTGGGTCCATGATCACAACATCGAACTGAGTTCCTTGATCACGATACTCACGAAGCAGCTTAAACACGTCTGCATTTAGGAACACGGCACGCTTCTTCGAAATATCAAACTCGTTTAGTTCTGCGTTGAATTTTGCGGTATCTAAAGCAGGTTGTGACACGTCAGCGTTAATCACACGCTTTGCATCACCTTTTAGAGCGTAAAGTCCGAAGCCACCTGTGTAAGAGAAGCAGTTAAGAACTTCTTTGCCTTTCATATATTTCATCGCTTGCTGGCGACTATCACGTTGATCTAGGTAGAAACCTGTTTTGTGTCCGCCAACGATATCTACACTAATCTTTACGCCATTTTCTTCGATGACGACCGATTTAGGTGGCTCTTCGCCGTGCAAGACGCCCGTGATCTCTTTTAAACCTTCTTTTTTACGAACGGCCACGTCAGAGCGCTCGTACACATTACAATCAGGGAAGCACTCAACCAGAGCGTCAACAATAGCCTGCTTATTGTGTTCTGCGCCAGCACTGAGAAGTTGGCACACAAAGAAATTTTGGTAACGGTCGATCGTAACGCCTGGTAAGCCGTCAGACTCTGCTGCGATAAGGCGATAACCCGTAAGGCCATCACGTTCGATAATGTCTTCACGAAGAAGTTGTGCGTCTTTAAGTCGTTTAACGAAAAACGCGGTGTCGATTTCTTCTTTATCAAAACTCCAAATACGAGCACGAATTTGCGAAGCTGGCGAATATGCCGCCTTAGCTAGCCATTTACCGTCGTGAGTGAATACATCAACCGTTTCGCCAAGAGCAGGTTCGCCCTCAACTTTGTTGATGCCTCGAGAGAAGATCCAAGGGTGCTTGCGCTTGACCGATTTCTCACGACCTTTAACCAAATAGATAGCAGCTGTCATTTCATTAGCTCTTGTTGAATTTTGAAAGGGGCGTATTGTCCGGGATGTGAATGGTAAAAGCAATATCCCTCGGCAATCCAGTACATTGTAGTGACTTTTAAATACAAAAAGGTCACTAAAGTGACCCTTTTATTTGAATTTGCTGTAATAGATTCCGTTGCTATGCTTTAAGTCCAGTAAGTAGTGCTTCCATTGTGTCGCTTTGCTTACGCAGTTGATCAACGTTTTGTGAAGTCGTGCTTATCATATTGCACACGTTATCTGCTTGAACTCGAATTTCTTCAACGCTTGAGGCGATATTGTCCGCGACTACACCTTGCTCTTCAGCTGCTGTTGCAATTTGAATGCTACTGTCGGAGATAGTTTGATTTTTATCTGCCAAAGAGCCGATTTCGTGATTCACTTCCGTCATGAGGTTTTGTCCCTCATTTGCATTATTAACTGTCACTTCCATCAGCTTAGTAAGCGACTGGCTGTTACGCTGTAATGATTCAATCATCGTTTGGATTTCAACTGTCGCTTGCTGAGTGCGTCCCGCAAGAGCGCGAACCTCATCCGCAACGACCGCAAATCCACGACCTTGTTCTCCAGCACGTGCAGCTTCAATAGCCGCGTTCAGAGCAAGTAGGTTGGTTTGCTCGGAGATCCCATTGATTGTTGTCACTACTTCATCAATTTGTGCTGCATTGGCATCTAACTCGGCAACGGCTTGAGACGCAGATTGAATCTCATTAGAAAGGTTCGAAATCGAGTGAAGCGTATTCTCAACTTTCACTTGTCCAGACTGAGCCACGTTACGTGCATCATCGGTTTGCGTGCTTGAATCGTGAGCTAGTGTCGCGACTTCTCGAATCGTTGATGCCATCTGTTCAGTTGCACTCGCAAGAGAGTTGAGGTGTTCCTGCTGAGTCGCTGAAATATCTGAACTGTGATGAATCGATTGATTCAGATCTGAGCTAATTTGTTGCATTAAAGCCACAGACTCTTGAATCGACAGCACCATTTGTTGCTCTCGTTCTGCAACTTTGTCTATCGTAATAGCAATTTCACTAAACTCGTCGCGAACAGGGAAGAAGTTCATTCTCGCAGTTAGGTCGCCACCAGCAAGAGTGTTTAATGCTTTGTTCATCGTGAACATCGCGCCGCCAATAAACGTCATGATGTAGTAAACGCCAAGAGCGAGAATAAACAAGCTCACACAGATGATGCTCACTTGAGTCGTTGATAGGGCAGTCCATAAAGAAAGTTCATGGTTTGCAACCAAGCTGTACGCACCATTTAAAACTGACACGGATTGCGGCCCTGAGCCAATAGAAACGGTTTCTGAACCCGCTATGAGGCTTGCTACTTGAGATTGAGAAAGGTTGCCTGCCTCTATCAGACCTTTCATAAGCATGAGCTCTTCTTGGTACATACTTGAGATCAGTGTATTAGCCGCGCTATTAAGGACGAGAGTGAGAATGACTAAAGCAAGAAGAGGGAGAACGAAGAGCAAATAGAACTTTTCTTGAATCTTTAAGTGAATGAGATACTTATCAATCCAGCGGAATGGAATTTCTTTCATAATTATAATAACCGTGCAAAAACCCACTATCCTTAGTGGGGTGAATAGACGAAAAGAATATATCACTCAGTAAAAAGAAGCGGTACAAAGATGAACGTAAAGTGTGAGAGATTTATAGTAAAAGGTCATGTTCAAGGCGTGGGCTTTCGTTACCATACTTCCCATCAAGGATTGAAGCTAGGGTTAACAGGTTATGCGAAGAACCTAAACAATGGTGATGTTGAAGTGATGGCGTGTGGAACAGACGCGCAAATAGTTGCGTTTTCGGAATGGTTACAAGAAGGACCGCGAACGGCAACAGTAGAGCATGTGATGCAGGAACCTGCGTCGTATAAGCCGTTACGCGGTTTTAAAATTTTATGAATCTACAAGCATTTAGCTGGCTTTGGTAGGCCGGCTAATTTGGTTGCTTGTTTGGCTGGCCCCTTTTTAAACAGCTTGAATAGATACTTACTGTTACCTTTTTCTGGGCCGTGCGCTTTTTCCATCGCTTTCACAAGCATACGCACTGCAGGGGAGGTATTAAACTCTTCATAAAAGTCTCGCACAAAATGCACAACTTCCAAATGAGCATCCGTAAGCTCGATGTCTTCTTCTTTTGCTAAAAGCTCAATCATACCTTCTTCCCATTGAGTATGATCCAATAAGTAGCCTTGAGCATCCGTTTCAATTTCTTTGCCGTTGTAAACGAACATAACGTTTTATCCGTTAAGTAAACATGGATGTTTATAGATTAGCGACAGCCGAGAATGTTCTCAACAAAAGAATCTCGAAGTCGTATCGAGCGAATCAAAAGCGTACAAAGTAGTGGCCTATAACTGAATACTCTTAAATTATATTTTAAGCATAAGTTTGTTTTTTTATTCGTGTTGTTAGAAAATTTTCGGGGTTGATATCGGTGGTTTTGCATTGTTATGCAATTCGCTTGGTGTGATTGATTTGTCAGTTATATTTATTGTTTTAGATAAGTCGATCACAACGAATATAAACTAGTTTTAAATCAAAAGAATAAATTGAAAAAAATCGTTATGTTCACCCATGCTTAACAACAACACGGAGCAATTCAGGAGTGTATGGAGTGGTCGAATCTTTTCGTTTCCATTGGATGGGCGGTACTGCAAGCATGCTTTAGCATTTTCTCTTTTCTATGTCTGACGGGATTTGTAAAACATAATCCTATAAAACCGAAGTATGCTTGGTTGCAGTACATCTATGGGCCGTTACTTTTTTTGACTTGGGGAGTCATGTTAGTGACACCGATGATGTCGGCCTACATATTTTTTAGCGTAGCTGGTAAATCAGTAGTCTGGTTGCCCGCGCTCAAGATGTTCGGTTATTGGTGGGTTGCGTTTGGAGTATTTTGCTTCTTGTCATCAGTCGATGAGCGATTGCGAAGTCGCGGTTTGAATTAAGACAAGTTATACCTTGAAATCAGTTTACAAACTGAGAGAGGTGATTATAAAGCGCTCATACAAGCGATATAGCGATTGTTTGAGAATTAATAGCTTAAACGTTGTGTTTGTTTTCATAGACCGATATTCTCATTGGATTAATGAAAGCCTGTATTCAGGTTAGAAACAACAATGATGACAAGGAGTTAGTCATGTCGAAACAACGTTACATTGAGATTAATGACAATGTAAAATCCACTTGGTCCATCGAGCGTATTTGGCAACTTGCAGAATCCTTACCTGTAGAAGAAATTTCGATTGATGATATCAAAGGCCCAAATGAAGTGACTTGGTTTAGTCATGAAGGGCCACAGCCAACCTGCCGTGAAATTGCAAAACATTGCCAACGAATCAACAATGCTGATTTGTCGTATCCGGTAATCTTAACCAGTGACTATCGTGTTTTTGACGGTATGCACCGAATCGCCAAGCAAATCATGTTAGGAGAGGAAACGATCAAAGTGAGACGCTTTAGAGAAAATCCAGAAGCTGACGAAGTTATAGAGTTGTCAGTAGAGCAGGCGTAATACACTGAATTGCACACAAAGAAAAAGCCCGAAGGAATTACCTTCGGGCTTTTTTATTCTACTTAACGAGAAACGATTAATCGTCGTTCATGATGCCTAGAATGCTTAGCAGACTAGTGAACAAGTTAAGGATGTTTAGGTACATCGAAATTGTTGCACTGATGTAGTTTGTCTCTTCACCACGAACGATACGACTTGTATCGAATAGGATGAAACCAGAGAACACGAGTGCAGAAACACTGCTGATTACTAGGTGAGCCATTGTTGAACCAACGAAGATGTTAATCAGCGCTGCAACGATCACAATGATCAAACCTGCCATCAGGAAGTTGCGCATGAAAGAGAAATCTTTCTTGCTTGAAATGGTGTAAGCCGATAGGCCAAGGAACACCATACCAGTCAAACCTAGAGCTTGAGCAATGATAGTAGGACCGTTTGGAATTGATGCGTAGTAGTTAAGCATTGGACCTAAAGCACCACCCATTAGAGTCGTGAAAACGAATGTCCAAACGATACCAGATGATGAGTTGATTGCCTTTGGCATAACAAAGAACAAAATACCAATCGCTGCAACCTGCATCACAATTGCCATGATTGGTGAAATTTGCATTGCCATAGTCGCGACTGCTGCGATAGCACTGGTCATCAGTGTCATCGACAGTAGGAAGTAAGTGTTTTTCAGTACTTTGTTAGTTTCTAGTGTATTAGGAACACTTGTTGAACGAGTAAACATTGGACTGTTCATAATTATCCTCAATAAGGGAGTTTACTATTGGTACATTTATGGGGCTGAAAGTTCAAAAAATCAAGCCCTTTTCATGCATATCCTAGATAAAATGATAATGGAAATAAGATGTTATGTATTTGGCAACTTGTAACACAATATTACTGCCTAGCATAGCTATGTTGATTCTCACACAGATTTTTGAATTTAGTAACAAAAGCACTGGCTTCATAGAAACCAGTGCTTTTTTATGTCGATTCGGCTAAATCTTAGTGGTGTAAGATTTGCGCTAGGAAGTTTTGGGTCCTATCCGATTGAGGATTCTCAAAGAAATCGACCGGGTTGTTTTCTTCGATGATCTCTCCTGCGTCCATGAATATCACGCGATCGGCAACCTCTTTAGCAAAGCCCATTTCATGTGTCACACAAAGCATAGTCATGCCTTCCTCGGCGAGTTCGACCATTACATCCAGTACTTCGCGAACCATTTCCGGGTCGAGTGCAGATGTTGGCTCATCAAAAAGCATGACTTTAGGGTTCATACACAAAGAGCGAGCAATCGCCACGCGTTGTTGCTGACCACCAGACAACTGACCGGGATACTTCTCCGCTTGGTCTGGAATTTTTACACGTTCCAGATATTTCATCGCAACTGCTTCTGCCTCATCTTTTGGCATCTTCTTCACCCAGATAGGCGCGAGCGTACAGTTTTCCAGTACGGTTAAATGAGGGAAGAGATTAAAGTGTTGAAAGCACATGCCCACTTCTCGGCGTACTGCTTCAATGTTCTTTAAGTCTTCAGTTAATTCCGTACCAGAGACGTAAATGCTGCCTGTTTGGTGCTCTTCAAGACGGTTAATACAGCGAATCATCGTTGATTTTCCCGACCCTGATGGACCACAGATAACGATTTTCTCGCCGCGCTTAACGTCGAGGTTAATATTTTTTAGTACGTGAAACTCACCATACCATTTATTCATGTCCTTCAATTGGATCATGTAGTCTTGTTGTTGCGTCATAATACGTCCTTGATCTTGATGAGTTATCGTTTGTGACCGGTATGAAGTTTGTTTTCAAGCCATATCGAATAGCGCGACATGCCAAAACAAAATACCCAAAACACTAACGCGACAAATACATAACTTTCTGTAGCAAAACCTAACCATTCAGGGTCGGTATTTGCTGCTTGTCCTATACCGAGTACGTCAAACATGCCAATGATGAGTACCAAACTGGTGTCTTTAAACAAACCGATGAAGGTGTTCACGATAGAAGGAATAGTAATCTTTAGCGCCTGTGGCAAGATAATCAGCCCAGTCTTTTTCCAGTAACTTAACCCAAGCGCATCAGCGGCTTCATATTGACCTTTCGGAATGGCTTGTAGACCACCGCGTACCACTTCTGCCATGTAAGCGGAGGCAAACATAACCACACCTATAAGGGCGCGAATCAGTTTATCTGTCTCTGAGCCTTCAGACATAAACAATGGAAGCATAACCGAAGCCATGAACAAAACCGTAATCAGAGGAACGCCACGCCAAACTTCAATGTAGACGGTACAAATGCTGCGAATGATCGGCATCTCTGAACGTCTACCAAGCGCAAGCACCACACCAATTGGCAATGAAACTACGATACCAACTAGCGCAATAATGAGCGTAACGAGTAGTCCACCCCACTTGTGTGTATCTACCACTTCTAGTCCAAAGACACCACCGTATAAAAGTCCAGCGATGATGAATGGGTAGATGTTTACGAAGAAAAGCCAAATCCACATCCGTTTCGGTGTCTTCTCATACGCGAGTAAAACAGTAAATATGGCTAATGTGATATAGAACAGGCGAGGGCGCCATAGTTCGGACTCTGGATAAAAACCATACATGAACTGCTCCCAGCGCACGCTGATAAATACCCAGCAAGCACCATCTCGGCTACAGTCGTCACGCGTTGAGCCAATCCAGTCTGCGTTAATAAACGCCCAATCCACGATATACCATATTGCAGTTACGACAATATACGCAAGAATGACAGTAACAATGGAATTGATAGGGCCATTAAATAGATTTTTCCGCATCCAACCAACGAAGCCTACAGTATTGGCGGGTGGCGGGAGATCCGGTTGAAATTGATGAGTACTCATATTATCTCTCCACCAGCGCGACTTTACGGTTATACAAGTTCATTAATGCAGACGTAATCAGACTTAATGTCAAGTACACGCCCATCGTCATCGCAATGATCTCAATCGCTTGTCCCGTTTGGTTCAGGGTAGTACCAGCAAACACAGAGACAAGATCTGGGTAACCAATCGCCATCGCTAACGATGAGTTTTTGGTGAGGTTGAGATATTGACTGGTTAAAGGTGGAATAATAATTCGTAACGCTTGAGGAATGACAACAAGCTTTAAAGTTTTCGAGCGTGGTAAGCCTAGCGACATCGCTGCTTCGGTTTGACCATGACTAACCGCATTAATACCAGAGCGAACAATCTCAGCAATGAAAGAAGCTGTATAAACACTCAATGCCAAAAGTAGCGCAGCCAATTCAGGAATAATGCTAATACCACCTCGGAAGTTAAACCCTTTTAGTTCAGGATAATTCAGTGAAATTGGCATACCAGCAAGGAAGTACACAACCAATGGAAGGCCAACAACTAAACCCAAAACTATTCTTCCCATTGGGGTTTGTTGCCCAGTGAGACGTTGCTTATTATTCGCCCATACATTAATTAATAAGCTTGCGATTACCCCGAAGATTAACGCGGCAATAACGTAGCTACTGCCGGGTTCCATAGTCGGTGCAGGGAAATATAAGCCACGAACGTTCAGGAAAATAGCTTCACCAAGACTTAAGCTTTGGCGTGGTGAGGGTAATGCTTGAAGAACAGCGAAATACCAGAAGAATATTTGCAGAAGAAGGGGGATATTTCGGAAAGTTTCGATATAAACTGCCGCTAAACGACTAACTAACCAGTTAGAAGAAAGGCGGGCAACCCCCATGGTAAAGCCAATCACAGTAGCCAGAATAATACCTAATACGGAGACTAACGCCGTATTAAGAAGGCCGATGATAAATGTTCTACCGTAAGAGTACGTTTCATCGTATTCAATTAGTGTTAACCCAATACCAAACCCGGCTTCTTGATTCAGAAAACCGAAGCCCGTTGCAATACCACGAGCATCTAAGTTATTGAGAGCGTTGTTTACAATCGTGTAAAAGAAAAATACCAGTGCAGCAATGGCAATGATCTGGAAAATAGCAGAACGAAAGGCAGGATTATAAATCAGGCTCTTGCTTCCGCTTGGTTTGGACATCGTACTTGGCGATGCATCTTGTGTCGGTTTCATACAGCGATAACCTCAAACCTTAGTTATAGATATCGGCCTGTATAACGAAGTTTCGTCCTTGCTGGCTAAAGAATAACGCTCTCATGTCTAGCGGCTTACGAACCTTTAAAGCCGTTCCACAAAGCGAGCGCTTTTCGCCATCCAATGAGCGATCCTTACTCATACAGTGAGATATAATCAAGAAAAAGGGCGGCATGAACCGCCCTGATTAACTCTTTCTATCGGATTGGTGGCGCGTACATAAAGCCGCCTGCATTCCATAGCGCATTAACGCCACGAGAGATTTCTAACGGCGAACCAGTACCGACTGTACGTTCGAAGCTTTCACCATAGTTACCAACTTGTTTGATAACTTGGTAGCCCCAATCGTCGCGGATACCCAACCCTTTGCCTTTAGGGCCATCAACACCAAGGATACGCTTGATGTTTGGATCTGTTGACTTCAGCATTTCATCCGCATTCTTCGAACTAATACCGTATTCTTCAGCGTTAATCATCGCAGACAATGTCCACTTAGCGATGTTAAACCATTGATCATCGCCTTGACGAACGACTGGACCTAGTGGCTCTTTAGAGATGATTTCTGGAAGAACGGCCGCAGAGGACGGATCTTTCAAATTCAAACGTAGTGCATAAAGGCCAGATTGGTCAGTTGTTAATACGTCACAGCGTCCCGCATCAAAACCTTTCGAAGTTTGCGCCGCTGTGTCGAATACCACAGGTTTGTACGCCATGCCTTGGTTGCGGAAATAATCTGCAAGGTTTAGCTCGGTTGTTGTACCTGATTGAACACATACCGACGCACCATCAAGCTCTTTAGCACTTGATATACCAAGTTCCTTCTTCACCATAAAGCCTTGACCGTCGTAGTAGTTCACACCTACGAAGTTTAGGCCCAGTGCAGTGTCACGGTGGAGAGTCCAGGTCGTGTTACGGGAAAGCACATCAATCTCACCAGATTGAAGCGCAGTGAAACGTTCTTTTGCGGTTAGGGGTACATATTTAACTTTCGTTTTATCCCCAAGAACGGCTGCAGCCAGTGCTTGGCAATATTCTACGTCGATACCTTCCCATTCGCCTTTTGAGTTAGGGTTAGAGAAACCAGGTAGACCGGTACTTACGCCACAAGTAAGAAAGCCTTGTTTTGTGACTTTGTCCAGAGTAGTGTCTGCTGCTTGAGCTGATGTTGCCATCATCGCAGTAGAAGCCGCTACGACGGAAGCAAGAACTGTGAGTTTATTTGCCATTTGTATCCTTCCTGTATGATCCATGTTTAATCAGGAGTGACCTGAAATAACGTGTCCAATTCGTTAGAGTTATCGTCCTACGTGATTGATTTTCGAAGAAACGGCATTCGATAGATCAACCAGTTATAAGCGTAGGAAAGGATCTGTTAATTCTCAAATATATAATTTAAATGAAGTTTTGAGAGAACTTACAAAGTGCCTTGAGATTTAGAATGACGAAATGTTAATTGTTTGTAAATAGTGCAATTCATGGACAATTTGGTGCATCAGAACAATCAATAGAAGAGTGAACAATACAAAAGAATAAAAAGTTGTTATTAAAACTGTCATTAGCTGAGCAAGGTGAAGTTCAGTAAAAATTCAAACAAAAATTATTTGTGATACCGAAACAGGGTGATGAGCTTGCCCCATTTTTGGTAGCATGGTCTACAACAGCTAATTAGAGTAATCATGGATTGAAATGCGATATTTTCCTCTGTTCTTAGATTTAATTAATAAACCCGTTCTCGTCGTGGGTGGCGGTGAGGTGGCAAGCCGAAAGGTGGAAGCGTTGCTAAAGGCTGGGGCGGATGTGACTATCGTTTCTCCGACGTTGGTTGATTTTCTGTCTAAGCTTGCTTCTGAGCATCAACTGCGCTGGGTACAACGTTTCTATTCGAGTGACATTGTCACTAAAAACTTTGTTCAAGTGTGGGCGACGACAGACAATCCTGAGCTAAATCACCAAGTGTACAAAGATGCTAAAGAGCTAGGCATCTTGGTTAACGTTGTGGATGATAAGCCTTATTGTGATTTCATCACGCCGTCTATGATTAATCGTGGCCGCATCCAAATCGCAATCTCTAGTGGTGGAGCTTCGCCAGTTTTAATTCGAAACATCCGTGAAAAACTTGAATCGATACTGCCACAAAACATGGGGTTGATGGCGGATTTTGCTAACTCAAAGCGAAACTCAATTAAAGAGGCGCTGCCTAGTGTCGATTTACGCCGCAAGTTTTGGGAGCAATTCTTCTCGAATCCCGAGGTGGAAAACGCGCGAGATAATCGTGAGTTAGAAGCAATTTACCAAGCGACCATGGCAACACCTTTAGATGAAAAGGGAAGTTGTACTTGGGTTCATGTTGGGAAAGATGTTGAGATGTTGCCAATAAAAGCCGTACGCTATATGCAACAAGCGGAGCTGGCTCTGTACTCAACTCGATGTGAAGCGAATGTGTTAGAACTAATACGAAGAGATGCAGAAAGAGAAGCTTTCTCGAGCGCTGCTGAGCTTTCGGATATGCTGGCTAAGGCTAAAGCTGAAAAGCTTCGAATTTGCGTGTTCATACCACAAGGAACGAGCGAATTCGTATTGCTGCAAGGGCAGGACTTAGTTATCTAGCAATGCCAAATGCTAAAGTGGATACGTAGTTCGTTACACTAAAGGCAATAAAAAACGCCAGCGGATTATGCGCTGGCGTTTTTATTTACTTCTCAGATTGATTAATCACGGAAGTTGTTAAACTGGAATGGGATACCCATCTCTGCTTCACGAATCGCTGCCATTGTCGCTTGCAGGTCGTCGCGTTTCTTACCAGTAACACGTACTTTGTCGCCTTGAATAGAGGCTTGTACTTTTAACTTTGCGTCTTTGATAAGTTTCACTACTTTTTTCGCCGTTGGAGTATCAATACCTTGGCGGAAAAGCAGAGTTTGGTGCCAGTTTTTACCAGTAACGTCTGGGTCTTGTGCATCCATTGCGTTCGCGTCAATGTTACGCTTCGCTAAGTGGCCGCGTAAAATGTCGCGCATTTGCTTAAGTTGGAAGTCACCTTCCGCAGACATTTTTACGTTTTCTTCTACTAGCTCAAAGCTCGCATTTACGTTGCGGAAATCGAAACGAGTAGACAATTCACGGTTAGCGTTATCAACGGCGTTACGTAGTTCAACCGTATCGATTTCAGAAACAATATCAAACGATGGCATGAAGATTCCTTGATTATTTTGTTATAGGGACTTTCGGGACTTAACAGCGCTTGCCAGCATATCTAGCATTGTAGCAGTGTCTTCCCAACCTAGGCATGGATCTGTAATAGACTGACCATACGTTAGGTTATTGATGTCAGTCATTGGCTGATTGCCTTCAAGAATAAAGCTTTCAGCCATGATACCCGCAATACGAGTGCTGCCTGACTTAATTTGGTTACAAATGTCCTGAGCTACGTCGATTTGTTTTCTGTGTTGCTTCTGACAGTTTGAATGGCTGAAATCCACAACCAAACGTTGTGGCAATCCAAACTCAGCTAAAGCATCACATGCTTGTTTGACTGATGCTTCATCAAAGTTAGGGCCTTTTTCTCCACCGCGCAGAATAATATGACCGTAAGGGTTGCCACTTGTGCGGTAAACCGTCATTCGACCGTTCTTATCTGGCGAGTAGAAGTAATGCGATGCTTTCGATGCGCGAATTGCATCAATTGCAATTTTTACGTTGCCATTTGTGCCATTTTTGAAACCAACTGGGCAAGATAGTGCCGACGCCATTTCACGGTGAATTTGTGATTCCGTTGTGCGAGCACCAATCGCGCCCCAAGTGATCAAATCCGCGATGTATTGGCCAGTGATCATATCAAGAAACTCAGTAGCAGTCGCAAGACCAAGCTTGTTGATATCCAGTAGTAGTTTACGAGCTTTATGAAGACCAGCTTCAAGTGCGTAAGAACCATCTAGGTTAGGGTCCGTAATCAAACCTTTCCAACCAACTACTGTACGAGGCTTTTCAAAGTAAGTACGCATCACGATAAACAGTTCGTCTTTGTACTTGTCTTGGATTTCACTCAGGCGAGTGGCGTAATCAATGGCAGCTTCAGTGTCGTGAACAGAACACGGACCTACAATCGCAAGAAGGCGATCGTCTTCACCCGATAAAATGTTTTCAATCTGACGACGAGATTGAGCGATACGGTCTGCAACGTCATCCGTAATAGGATGTACACTACCTAGCTCTGCTGGGGTAGGCATTGGACCCAAAGGCTGGGTTCTCAATTCATCTGTTTTTATAGGCATGTTATAGCTTTATTCTCTATTGCGAAGGGGTAAAGATAACGGAATTACAGGCAGGAATAAACCGTTTCACGGGAATCTTCGCCAGGAAATACCGAATTGTATACAAAGGTGTAGGTATTCATTTAAATGACTTATGTATAAATGACAAAACTTGATCATTAAATCAATATATATACATTTGAATTTATAACCATTTTATCTATCTCGCTGTAAGGTAATCTAAGTAACTGCGATAAACTTCATACCTTACGGGTGACGCCGTCACTTTATGAGGGTTAAATAACTCGTGAGATCGAGCTTTTGTTAACATTTCTTTGACATCTATTTCTTTCGTTGATTAACTGGTCTGACTAGATTGGTAAGGAGACCAAAATGTTATCAGCTCTACGTCGTGCGAATTTGTATCTAAATCTGTTTGGCTTTTCGAAAGTGCCGCTGATTTGGCTTTGCCACCCTAAAATCATTGCGATAGATAGCAAGCATGTTGAGGTTCGTATCCCATTGCGCAGAAGAACGAAGAACCACCTGAATAGCATGTATTTCGGCGCTTTAGCCGTTGGCGCTGATGTTGCTGGTGGTTTTCTTGCTATGAGTAAAGCGCAAGAAAAGGGAGAAGCGATCTCGCTAGCATTTAAAGGTGTGAAAGCCGAGTTTTTAAAGCGCCCGGAAGCCGATGTGCACTTTGTTTGTAACGATGGTCATGTCATTGATGAGATGCTCGAGCACACCTTGGCAACGGGTGAACGAGTAAATCGTGACGTAAAAATTGTCGCGCTGTGTCCTAACTTACATGGTGACGAGCCAATGGCTGAATTTTCGCTTACTCTTTCGATAAAAAAAGCAGCCCAACAAAGAAAAGAGGCTGCCTAGTGGTTTGTGGCTCGTTTGTTTAAAGGCGTTGGCTTAATTGAGTTCAATCTTCTCGATAGAGACGATTTTGGAGCGATTTAAGACCACTTTCCAGCGGTAATAAACAGGCTCATCGGTGTGGTTGTCCTCTTTGACAATCACATTGAGCAAATGACGTTTCTCTACTGACTCTTTGGTTACTTGACCTTCATTTAAACGGTAAACTCGGTTTGAGCTTTTATCCATCAAGCGGATGATAGGGCGCAAACTGATGTTCAATGTTTCTCTCGTTTGTTCGTAACCACTCAAGAAAAGAGAGGTCGCCATTTCGGTTTTCTCGTGATAATGAAGAATCTGCTCTTCACGTTGCACGACGCGCTTTTTACGTATTCTTTGAATCTTATCCGGCAAGCTACTTAAGGTACGATAATCGAGCCACTCCAATTTTTTGCCAACCACTTTTTTCGTCGTTGGGTCAACATACTTCTTACGCCATTTTGGCTTGCCTTTACGGATCCATCGCCACATGGCATCGCGTAAATCATCTTTAAAGATTTCTCGTAAAGCGTAAATAAAAGACATCGCGATAATGAATGAGGCAGAAATTTCCCCCAGATAATCGCGAGCGAGAATCACGGTTGAGGTCACGACAACCATCACTAAACCGGTTGCAATACCTTTGATAGCGCGCTTAATGTTGTTACCCATCGATATGGTTTCTTCACGAAGCACGATAGGGTGTTCAATCAATCGCCTTAGCAAGCGCATTTTGTTAGATAGGCGAGTAACGTCTTCAACGACTCTTGATGAGTTGTATTTGTTGAGTTTACGATGGGCTTGCTCTTTCTCACATAGCGTGATCAGACGCTTTTTAATCGTGCCATAGTCGCCTTCACGTGGTAGATGGGCCACCAGTGACAGGAACTTTTGCTCGGTATACCAAGACAGATAGTTATCGATGTTAACGTAGTAGCGTTTTAAGTTCTCTTCATAAGGAATAGAACGCCGCAAGCGCTTTAAGATCTCAAGCGTGAGCTCGATAACTTCGTCCACTTCATCTTCCGTTACGGAGTTGTTCTCATGCTTGTTTAAACTTGCTACCGCTTTGTCTAGCGCGATAACGTATTGGTAAGCGAACAAACTCAAACTTACTCGGTATTGCTGATTCGACAGGCGTCCACGTTTGGCAAGTCGACTGTGTACTAGCGGAAGAAGGATTTCAGTACTGTAATAAGATCGTTGCTGTGTGATTGAGGTGTAATAAAATTCGGATTCACTGATGATATCGGCGTTTAAACCAAGCTCACCAGGTATAAAAAAGTAAATATCTAGGTCGACACTTTTGCTCTTTGCGAGTGCATGACTGATTTTTAATGTTATTGAGTCTTGTTTATCGACGGTGACCAAAGAAAGCTCCTGACTTTGCTAAAGCATTCTTAACTTATGCGTTCCGTTGAGCAGGTAAGTATAAGAGTGCTAAAAGAGTGACTGGGGCATATAGCTGAACGACAACAGCATAACAGAGCACTATGCTTTTCTCTCTGATTTTCTTGTTAGTTTAGGTATAATTCCACGTAAATTTAAAAAGAGACAAAATCAATGATTAAAATTGGTCAAATTAACAGCTTAGAAGTCATTAAAAAGGCTGATTTTGGCGTATTTCTGGATGGCGATGATTACGGTTCTGTTCTACTACCTAGTAAGTATGTACCAGAGGGTACTGAAATTGGTGAGCATGTAGACGTATTTCTGTACTTCGATTCAGAAAGCCAACTTGCTGCGACCATTGAAAGACCAATTGCCCAAGTGGGTGAATGGGGTTTAATGAAGATTGAGGGTGTGAATGCGACAGGTGCTTTTGTAAATTGGGGCATCAAAGAAAAGGACTTACTGATTCCTTTTAGTGAGCAACGCACTCGCTTCTCTGCCGGACAAACCATTTTAGTGTATGTTTATACCGACAAAGCGTCAGGTCGCATTGTTGGTACGACTAAGTTCAATAAATGGTTAGATAAAACTCCAGCGAATTATGAAGTTAACGAACAAGTTGATTTGATCATCGCAGAGCGTAGTCAACTTGGTTATAAAGCTATCGTTAACGGTAAGCATTGGGGCATGATTTTCCCATCGGATGTTTTTGGTAAGCTTTACATCGGTAAAAAGCTGAAAGGCTTTATTAAGCACATTCGTGAAGATGGCAAAATCGACCTTGCTCTACAAAAAGTCGGTGTGGCGAAAATGGACGATCTTTCTAGTAAGATCCTTGACCTGCTAGAGAAGAAAGGCGGATTTTTGCCTTTGAATGACAAGTCGTCTCCTGAAGCGATTTTTGATGCTTTCCGCACAAGTAAAGGGACTTATAAAAAGACCATCGGTGGCTTATACAAGCAGGGTAAAATTGTCATTGAGAAAGACGGTATTCGTCTAGCGTAGTCCAAACTCACGTATAGCGGATCTACAGCCAAAAAAACGGCCCAAACTTTTCCTTTTTTTGGGCCTAGGGGAAACGGCTCCGCAGAGCCTGCGCTAAACTTGTCCAACAATAATTTTGTTGGTTAACATAGAGAGAAATGCCACATCAAAGCATTACTTTGATACAACTAGTTTAGTACAGCGTGTCCGGATCGCTAGCGAGCCCACTTGCTTTCATACTTACGAATTAAAAAGCCATCGCAAATACGATGGCTTTTCATTTATTTATGGTTCGTTACGTCTTTTAAAATAAGTTCTTATCTCGTACTAATTCGCGAGGGAGGCCATTCTTTATTCGGTTGCTTACCCACTTGCCAAGGCCAATAACTGCGCCTTGATAGGTGACAAGCACTTCGCCTTTACCTGTTTTCATTCCCTCAGGAATGGTTTGTGGGCGAACATCACGCCCCATGTACCATTCGCGCGCTTCTTCAATACTGAGTTCAATGGCGTTGCTTTCAGAGCCTGTCGCCAGGGCAGTCGCGACTTGGTGTTGCCAACGGTAGCCATTTTTATGGGCTTCCGCGATCTTTATACCCATACGGGAGAAGCGTAATTCGCCGATCATCGCTTCTAAAGCATTAGGGAACAGCCAGACATCTTTATCGCGAAGCCATACAGAACTGTCATTTGGAAGTTTAATACCTAACGCGCTTTGGAGTTGTTGAGCAATTTCTGTCGATTCTTTTTTTGATGTTTTGGCAAAGGGGAATTTACCCATGCGCTTTTTGACTTCTGGCGCCTCAACAGCAGCCAGTTTGCGAATTCTTGCAACAAAGAACCCTTCACAGTCGTAGACCTGTGGGAAAATATGCAAAAAGCCTTCTTCAGTTAGAGCTGCCTCTGCGTTTTCAAACAAGTTCTCAAGGCTTTCAAACTCTACAGCATCCTCAAAGGTTTCTTTCAAGTGATGACAAACTTGTTGGTTTTCTTCTGTACTGAGCGTACATGTTGAGTAAACCATCACTCCACCGGGCTTTAATGCATGGAAGGCGCTTTCAATAAGATCTTTCTGCGTGTCAGCGATGTCGAGTACGGAAGCTTGCGTCCAGTTTTTCATCGCATCTTCGTCTTTGCGAACGGTGCCTTCTCCAGAGCAAGGCGCGTCGAGCAAAACCGCATCAAATTGTTCTGGTAGCCAACCGCCAAAAACGCGTCCATCGAAGTTACTTAGTGCGGCGTTACGTACCCCACAACGTTCCACATTAGCGTGCAGTACTTTTACACGACTTGCGGCGTATTCATTGGCCACAAGTACACCTTCGTTGTTCATTAAAGCTGCAATTTGAGTGGTTTTTGAGCCTGGAGCGGCTGCGGTATCTAACACGGCATCGTAAGATTCATCATTCATAAACAGAGCAGATACCGGCATCATGGAACTGGCTTCTTGAATGTAGAATAAGCCAGACATGTGTTCTGCTGTGTTGCCTAATGGTACAACTGACTCATCCGCTTCAATCCAAAACCCCGAGTCACACCAAGGCACAGGAGAAAGCTTCCAGCCTTTTGTTTCTGCTCGTTCTAGAAACGCTTCAACGCTGATCTTCAACGTATTAACTCGAATACTTTTGCGCAGTGGCTTTTGGCAAGACGCGATAAAGTCTTCCATGTTGAGGTGAGCAGGAAGGATCGTTTGGATTTTTTCCAGAAACGCGTCTGGGATGTAAACATTAGGATGCAATGTGGGATCTCGTTTGCAGAATTTGTGGCAAATAATATACGAAAGCGAAGCAGAAACGAATAGTGACAAGGGCCGAGCATTAAAAAAGAGCAGCGATTGCTGCTCTTTTAAAGTGATCAAACTTCAATTGTACGTGAATTGAGCTTTATTCTACGGCTTAGGAATCGCTGTACGCCATTGAGTCCAACCTTCTTCAGCTTGTGGATACAAAAAGAAAGATTGCCCACTCTTTGCCGCTGGTGGAATAGTCGATTGCTCTGGCGTTGAAAACGCAATTCCTCCGCGAACTAAACTATCAAAGGTTCCCGCTTTGATGTTAGCGCCAGTAAGCCCGATGGAAACATCTACTCCTGAAACATTCCAGAACACACTGTTTTGACGAACGAGGTAAGCATATTCAGGCTGTATTTTGATAGTCGTGACGATGCGATCAGCAAATTCTCCTAGGCTTACGTCGGTCACTTGGCCAACTTCCATCTGGCGGTAAAGAATAGGGGTACCGACTTGTACTGAGCCTCTTTGTTCACTTTGTAACGTAAACATGATTCCATGCACGCGTTCTGAACTATTTTCTAATTGAAAATCAAATTTAGCTTTACCTTTACCTGGTTCAACACTAATGGATTTCGAAACCAACGCCCCGAGGTTTTTAACGCCACCTAAACCAATTTCTGGTTCAGTTAGCCAAAAATGTGAGCCTTCAACCGCAATGTTTTCTACGTATTCAGGTAGGATCCTTGCAGTGACTTCAACCATGTTACGACGAAAATTCGGTACAACCAGAGTGATTTCACCAACTTTAACACCTTGATATTCAATCGGCATTCCTTTAGCAATCTCTTGCGAACCGTCGGTTTCTAAAGCAATGACGCGCCCAAACTTGCGAGCGGTTTTTTGATCAGAATACAGCTTCCAGTTTTCTCCGATTTTGTTTTCAACGCCTGGCACGGAGTCAAAAGCGATGCCACCTTCTATTAACGATTTCAAAGGGTGTGCTTTCACACTGACGCCAGCTAATGATGCATCTATCTCAATCCCTGAACGATTCCAAAAAACGGTTTGTGGCGTTACAAGATAAGCGAAGCGGTTTTCGATAGTAGCCTTAATTAGTACTCCGCCATCAACTAGTTGGAAATCGGAGACGTTACCAACTGGAAGATTACGATAGAGTAGAGGGCTGCCTTTGGAAATCGGCGGCAATTCAGAAGCAAATAGTGTTAGCGCCCTAGAGCCACTTTGATTGTACTGCGCCAATTCAGCCAATGATTCATTTTGGAACAGTTGATACTCTTTTTGAATATCCTGCTTGCCTTCGCTCACAAAACTAATTGACCCGGTTAACAACTGCTTTGCTGGAGGAACGGTAACGCTGAGCCCCGATTCAGTTAACTCTGCTGACGCACTGCCGGTTACATAAAAACGATTGTTTGATTTGATCAGATGCTTGTATTCATGGTCAATCAATACATCCATAAATACTTCGTGTTGTGATTTTTTATCTTCCTTGACTAGGCCCACTTTGATGATTGAACCAACAACGATGCCTTTATAAAGTACATTGGCACCGCTATCTAGGCCAAACGAATTGTCGGATACCAACCGAATCGCGATGGACTTTTCTTGCTGTTGGTTAAACACGTTTTTACGAATGGCAGTAAAGCGGCGAGAGCGTTCACCCGCGCCCGGCACGATCGTTAAGAAGTTTCCTCGTACTAAATTAGCAATGTTTTCAACACCAGAAAGGGACACTTTTGCTTCTTCTAAGACAAATCGAGTACCTGTCGTCAGCATGTCACTAAAAGCGGGTTGAATTGCCGCTGACGCCAATATCACTTCTCGGCCTTCGGAAAGGCTCAAGTCCGTAACTTGGCCAATTTCGATTCCGCGATACATAATTGGAGCGCCTTCTCCGCTGATCTTGCTGTCATCAGGTAGGACGATTTTAACCGCGATGCCTCGACCAGCAGTTTTCAAATCTTTATACAAACGGAACTCGGTGTTCTCTTCTACAGGCTCACCATCATCCGGAGAGTCGACGGCGATGGCGCCACCTAGTAAGGCACTCATGCTTTCTAGTCTTACATCGACACCTTCAAAACCGATGCTGGCACCAATTCCACTGACGTTCCAGAATCGACTGCGGTTGTTAATGATATGTCGGTATTGATCCTGAATGTTGGCTTGAATAGTGATAGATTTTGCATCTTCATCTAGCTGGTAACTGTACACTTCACCGATTGGGATTTTCTTATAAACAATTTGAGAGCCAACCGATACACCACCTAAATCACGGCTTTTGAGCTTAATATTCAAACCTTGAGAAACGCGTAAATCTGTTGGGGCAGAGTCTAACGCATGGAATGTTGTCTCAAACTCTTGACCATCTCCGGGTTGAATCGAGATGTAGTTACCTGAGACGAGCGCATCCAGTCCGGAAACTCCCGTTAGGCTAGCTGTTGGTTTTACTAACCAAAAGCGTGTTTTATCGTTCAGTAACTTTGCAGCTTCAGGATAGATATCAGCATCGACATAAATACTGCCGAGATCTTCGGTGAGGTTAATGTCTCTTACCATGCCGACTTCTAATCCTTGGTAACGGATAGTGGTTCGGCCGGCGACAAGACCAGCGGCCTCAGAAAAATAGATTTGCACTCGTTGTCCTGCATCGTGTATCGACTTCACCACAAGCCAGCCAGCTAAGACCATGGTCAAAATTGGCAACAGCCAAAGAGGAGATATGCCTTTACTCCGCTTTACATCTGGTACGTATGACGTTTGAGAACTGTTCTGATCACTCATTCATTGACTCTTTTTCTGATTGTTTTGGGCTTGTTTGGTCCCAGATTAGCCTTGGATCAATACTTTCTGCTGCAAGCATGGTCAACACTACGACAACACCAAATGCTACCGCGCCATATCCTGGTGTGAAATCCAGTATCTGACCACGATCGACTAAAGTCATCATGATAGAAATAACAAACAAATCCATCACAGACCATTTACCGATCCATTTAACAACAAAGTAAACCATCATTCGTTGTCTCTTAAACACCGAACGTTTGAATTGGATGCAAAGCATGATGTAGGCGAGCCCAAGTATTTTAATCACCGGGACAACGATACTGGCAACAAAAATGATCGCAGCGATTCCATACATGCCGCTTTTTACCAAACCAGCCACGCCTGAAAAAATAGTGTCCTCCAAACGCTTACCATTGGTAAGCAAGATGGAAATAGGGATCAGGTTAGCGGGGAAGATGGCGACCGTTGCTGCGATGAGGTAAGCCCATGTTTTCTGAATGGAGTTTGGCTTGCGATGATATAACTCGTGATGACAACGCTGGCAATGGTCACCTTCAGGCTGGGACAAGTGGCATTCATGGCAATGCACATCTTTATGCTCAAAAGCATATAAACTTTCTGGTTTCCAAGCTTCCCAATAACGACGGACGCTGATTCTTGAAACTAACAAAACGGTAAATATCTGCAAAAGAACCAGACCAATTAACCCTGGACCGACGAAAATGTCGGAATAATCTTGGAGTTTAAAACAGGAAATGGCGATGCTAACTAAGAACACATCCAACATAACCCAATGCTTCAAATGTTGAATTAGCCACAGTGAGATACGAAGCCCACGGAACCATCGTTGATGTAAAGAAATATGTGCCGTTACCACTGAAACACAAACCGTCAGTGGCGCAAGAGAGCTACAAAATAGAATGAGCAATGAAAGAAGAACAAATCCTTCTTCCATCAATGTGATCATCCCTGAAGGTAGGGTTGCCGGAATCATCACACCAAAGAGTCGGATGCTAATAAAGTTAAAAAAGTGCGATGGAATAAATAGTAGGATGCAGGTTATCGCGACGGCTAGATTACCAGAGAGGCTAGGGCTACCTCCGCGATATAATTGCGTACCACAACGAGGGCAGTGTGCATTTTTGCCATGGGGTAAGTCGACGATGTCGACAGGCAATTCACAACCTTGGCACAGACGTACGTTATTGGGTTGCATGGCGTGCTTAGACAGAGAGGTCATAACGACCTCTCTAGCTTGAACGATTTAAGCGTGGGACTGTATGCCCCCATATAAGGTTTGATATAAGCCTTCTTGCTCAACTAACTCACCATGAGTACCTGTTTGCGTCACTTTCCCATCTTCAAGCACGTAGATCAAATCGGCTTGTTTAACAGCGGATAGTCGGTGCGCAACGATTAATGTTGTTCTACCACGTAAGAACTCGGTCAGTGCTTTGTGTAAAGCCGCTTCAGTAGCGGTATCTAGCGCAGACGTGGCTTCGTCTAAAATTACAAATTGAGGATTACTCAGCACCATTCTGGCAATGGCAAGCCGTTGTCGTTGACCTCCTGACAAACGAATGCCATTACGACCAACTTGAGTATCCAAGCCGTGGTTAAGTTGAGAAATTACATCTTGCAGCTGAGCCACTTCAAGCGCACGCCAAAGTGACATTTCGTCAAAATTACCACCAAGCGTTAGATTATGCCTCAAGGTGTCGTTAAATAGTATAGGTTGCTGTAATACCACGGCAATTTTGTCGCGAATTACTTCAAAACCAATATCTTCTGTTAATTCATCATTAAAGCGAATGCTACCGGAGTTTTGACGGTAAACCCCAATAAGTAATTGTATCAAGGTTGACTTACCACCGCCGCTTGCGCCAACTAACGCCACTTTCTTTCCTGCCGGCATATGTAAAGAAAGATTATCTAGGACTTTGTTTTCATTATTGTAAGAGAAATTAATGTTTTCTACTTTAACGTCAACTTCTCTACCTTCTTTGAAAGGATTTACCTTAGGAACCGGTCTCTGCTCTTCTTCTAACTCTAATAAGTCGTTGATGCGTTTTAATGCGGCTTTAGCGCTGTACCAAGAAAACTGAATCCCAAGCAACTCTTGAACAGGAGAAAGCATGAACCATAGGTAACCAAAAACGGCAAATATTTGGCCAATAGTAAGGTCACTGAACATGACCATTAACATTGCGACAGCTCTGAATAATTCAAAGCCGATCAAAAAGAGAAGAAAAGAAACGCGACCAGCCGCTTCAGATTGCCAAGCATACTTGTCTGCATCAACGCGAACTTGGTTCGCACTGTCTTTGAGTTGCTGGAGAAATTCTCGCTCTTTATTGGCCGCGCGTAGTTGGTAGATTCCATCTAATGTTTCAACTAAACGGTTTTGGAAAATTTCAAAAGAATGATTTTCCTTCCGTTTCAGATGTTTAACCATACTGCCTAGTTTACGTGAGAAGTAAATGACAATAGGGTTAACTAACAGGATAAACAGACCAAGTCGCCAATCGAGCCAAAGTAGAACGATAGCAGTACCAATAACAGTCAGAAAACTGATAACGAATTTTGCTAACGTAGAACCAATAAATTTATCAATGGTCTCAATGTCAGTGATAAGGTGTGCGTTGATTCCTCCGCTACCTTTGGTTTCGTATTGTCGGATGCTGATACGGCCGAGTTTGTCGATCATTTTACTGCGCATCTCAAACGTGATGGTTTTTGAAACAAGCGTAAATTGTCGGCTTTGAAGGATATTTAATCCTTGGCTCGCAGCTCGCATAAGAACAACCAAGAACAGGGTGAAGAAAATATAGCCTGTCGGAGTGTGCCACGCTTCAGGGAGAATGGCATTCATGGCATCTAAGCCTTTTGCAGGTTGGTCCAATAAGACCTCATCAACCATCAAAGGCATGAGGAGGGGAATTGGAACACTAATCAAGGTTGCAAGCACCGCTATCAAGTTCGCTATGATCAGCTTGGACTTGTGCTTTTTTACTTGTGTTATCAACCAAGAACGGCTAATAGTGTCATTTTTCAGAAGCATTGTAATTGAGAATAAGTCCTATTATAAAGTAGGGCTGCATTTTAGCGCCATACATTGAGAATGGAAGCTTTTATAGTAAGTAGGAAGTTAATATGAACTTAGAACAATACCAAAGACTAACCAAACAAGCTGTTGCTCTAATTGAGTCTGAACCAGACTTTATTGCGAACCTAGCAAACTTGAGCTCATTGCTTTTCATGGAACTTGACGATCTTAACTGGGCAGGCTTTTACCTAACAAAAGGTGAAGAGCTTGTTCTTGGTCCGTTCCAAGGAAAACCAGCTTGTGTTCGTATCCCAATGGGTCGAGGCGTCTGCGGTACTGCTGCACAAACTAATACTATACAAAGAGTATACGACGTTCACGAATTTGAGGGGCATATTGCGTGCGATGCAGCGAGCAATTCAGAAATTGTGATTCCATTTTCTATTAATGGAAAGGTGGTTGGTGTACTTGATATTGATAGTCCAAGTATTGGCCGATTTAATGAAACAGACGAAGAAGGTCTCACTCATTTCATGGTTGAAGTAGAAAAGCTGCTTAATTCACACGCGAACGACGCATAAATTAGCCTTCGAGTGTGGTTTTTCCTTGGCATGTCACTATAATACGAGAATATTTTTTCTTAATGCTCGCGGAAATCCGCTCAAATCAGGACCCCTCATGACTGAAAAGTTAAAAAACAGCAAAGAAGTTATTGCATATATTGCTGAATGTTTCCCTAAGTGCTTTACTTTAGAAGGTGAAGCAAAACCTCTGAAAATTGGTATTTTTCAAGATCTTGCGGAACGTCTAAATGAAGACGAAAAAGTAAGCAAAACACAGCTTCGTGCAGCGTTAAGACAGTACACTTCATCATGGCGTTACCTACACGGTGTAAAACCAGGTGCAGTACGTGTAGACCTAGATGGCAACCCTTGTGGTGAGCTAGAAGAAGAGCACGTTGAACACGCGAAAGCGACACTTGCAGAAAGCAAGGCGAAAGTTCAGGCTCGTCGTAAAGAACAAGCACAAAAAGCTCGTGAAGAGGGTAAGGCGAAAGCGAAACCTGCGGCTAAAAAGCCTCAACAGCCTCGTCGTACTAATAAACCAAAAGTACAAAAACCAACTAAGCCTGTAGAAACGCGCGCTCTAAATGCTGATGAAATCACAGTAGGTAACGCAGTTAACGTGAACATGGGCAAAGGAAACATGGCAGCGACCATTGTTGAAATCAATAAGGATGATGTACGTGTTCAACTTGCTAACGGCCTACAAATGGTTGTGAAAGCGGAGCACTTGCGCGCATAAAGGAGATACTCCTACGCATGAATTGCCGTTCAAAAGTGACCCTGATTGCTGCTAGCTTATGGCTAGCAGCATCAGCTCAGGCTCTTGAAGCCAAACTACATAAAGATGACCTGCCGGTTCTTTCTCCTGAAGTTCAGCATGAAACAGCTAGCAAACGAGTCACCTCGCGATTTACCCGCTCTCATTATAAGCACTTCAGCCTCAATGATGATTTCTCTAAAGCGATCTTTGAACGCTATGTAGAGTTGCTTGATTACAATAGAAATATTTTCACTCAAGCAGACATCAACTCATTTAAAAATTGGTCAGTCGAGCTTGATGATCAGCTTAAATCGGGCAACAACCAAATTGCTTTTGATGTTTACAACCTCTCAATGCAGAAGCGTTTCGATCGTTTTGCTTATGCGTTAACTCTACTCGATGAAGAGATCAAGTTTGATACCGATGACGAGATAGAGTTAGACCGCTCTGAGGCCGCATGGCCAAAAGACGAAGCAGAGCTCAACGAGTTGTGGCGCAAGCGTGTGAAATATGACGCGTTAAATCTGAAACTGACTGGCAAAGAGTGGCCAGAGATTAAAGAAGTTTTAGAGAAGCGTTATAACAACGCGATGAAGCGCATCACACAGACCAACAATGAAGACGCATTTCAGTTGTATATGAATGCCTTCGCGCGACAGGTTGACCCTCATACAAGCTACCTTTCTCCACGTAATGCCGAGCAATTCCAATCGGAAATGAACCTTTCTCTAGAAGGCATCGGCGCCGTTTTGCAAATGACAGACGATTACACAGTAATTCGTTCACTTGTTGTTGGCGGTCCGGCCTCAAAGAGTAAGCAACTTGGTGAAGGGGACCGAATCACTGGTGTTGGACAAGACGGTGAAGAAATTGTCGACGTGATCGGTTGGCGTCTGGATGATGTTGTTCAGTTAATCAAAGGCCCTAAAGGCACAAAGGTTAATCTACAGATCTTGCCAGAAGGTAACGATGCTAAGAGTTACATTGTCACAATTGTTCGTGACAAAGTTCGCTTAGAAGATCGTGCGGTTAAGTCAGAAATCATCGAAAAAGACGGTAAGAAGATTGGTATTTTAGAAGTACCAAGTTTCTACGTCGGCTTATCGAAAGACACCGATAAATTACTAGCTGAGTTGAAAACCAAAAACGTTGACGGCGTAATCGTTGATCTACGTAACAATGGTGGTGGTGCGCTAACAGAAGCGACGGCATTGACAGGTTTATTCATTAAAGAAGGTCCTGTAGTTCAAGTTCGTGACAGCTATGGCCGCATCAAGGTGAATGCCGATACCGATGGAAAAGTGAGTTATGATGGCCCATTGACGGTATTGATTAACCGCTACAGTGCTTCAGCATCTGAAATTTTTGCAGCGGCAATGCAAGATTATAATCGTGCAATCATCTTAGGTGAAAACTCTTTCGGTAAAGGTACAGTTCAGCAACATCGTTCACTGAATCATATTTACGATCTTTTCGATAAAGAGCTAGGTTATGTTCAGTACACGATTCAGAAGTTTTATCGTATTGACGGTGGAAGTACGCAAAATCGTGGTGTTGCACCAGATATTTCGTACCCAACGCCAATAGAGGCTTCTGAAACAGGTGAAAGTGTTGAAGACAATGCTTTACCTTGGGATCAGATTGATAAAGCACAATATCAAACGTTTCCAAGTAACGACGCCTTAGTTGAAAAACTTACTGCTCTTCATAACAAGCGTATTTCTGATGAAATGGAGTTCCGCTTTATCAATGAAGACATCGAGAAATATCGTAAAGAAAAAGACGATAATACTTTGTCTTTGAACGAAAAAGTTCGTAAAGCTGAATCGGATAAAGCGGAAGCCCTTCGATTACAACGCATAAATGAACGTCAAGTTGCTTTGGGTAAAAAAGCATTCAAAACATTGGATGACATACCAAAAGACTACGAGGCTCCTGATGTTTATTTAGATGAGTCTGTCGCGATTATGGTCGATCTACTTAAGCAGGAAAATCAGTCATAATAACTGGCAATTTAGAATAAAAAGAGTGAGTCTTTCAGATTCACTCTTTTTTTATGCCTTTTTGTCTTCCGCTGTCTCGATATCGAGCAAGATATTCGCTTATTTTCCCCCAATAATTTACGTGATCTACATCTAAAATTTCGCGAAAGTGAGGACTACTGGCTAAGCTAAAAGAAAACGATAAGGATGCCGATATGAAGTGGTTCTTTATTTTACTTAGCTTTTGCTGCTTTAGTGTGCTTGGTGGAGAAAACACCAGAGAAGATGAATTAAGTCACTTTGACACGCCGTTTCTCATCGGAGACTGGTATTTAATGAACCCAAACCCCGAAGAGTCGGCTGAAAACTTTCGCGCGATCAAACTCTCATTAGGTTCGGACTACAGCTTTTCTATTGATATTCAAAAGAAAGACTATTCCGTTGACCATTGGGAAGGGCTGTATAACGCAAATGAAGACACCATCGTTCTTGGTTTAAACACCGACGAGCCTCAAATTTATGCCTATCGCAACAACCATAATACGCTTGATCTTAATGGTGTAACATTCACTAAGGGATTATCCAATTCACTTGCAGGTATTTGGTCTAGCTCTCACGTATCTGGCGACGGTCTAGTGGCCAACAACATTAATCAGATGGATTTGATACTTCAACCTGATTTCGTGTTCATGTTTAGGGTTTCGAACGAAGAAGGGGATGAGTCCATCAAACAAGGTGTGTTTTACACAGAAGATGAGTTTTTGGTTCTGTTGTATGAAAATGGCGAGCATGGAACCACGTATAAGCTCAACAAGAATGAGCTAACGATCGAAGATTCCAATGGTGATATGTACGCCGTACTCAATAGAGTTACGCCATGATGCCTTTAACATGCGCCAAATTACGCGTGCGTACGGTAAGTCATTAATGTTGTTTAAATGTTAATCAAAAAACGGAGCTAGAGCACTAAAAGCTCCGTTTTTTGATGGAAAGACTTGTATTCTGATACCACAACCCCTACAAATAGCTTATATAGTGATACCAGAACTGCATTTTTGATCATGCAGTCTGGTATTTTTGTTGTTCGACATACAAGGATTTATGCTCATGTCTCAAGCTCCCCAGGCCAAATATCGTAAAGATTATAAAGAGCCATCTCATGCGATTACTGATATCGATCTTACTTTTGATCTATATGACAATGACACAATCGTTACGGCGGTATCAAAAGTTGCTCAAAAAGGCGATACAACAACGCTAGAACTCGATGGCGAAGGACTTGAGCTACACGCTGTAAAAGTAAATGGTGAGGATTGGGCTCATCACGAGGTGAAGGAGTCGTCGCTGGTACTGACCGATCTTCCATCCGAGTTTGAACTTGAAATCGTCACCAAAATTGATCCTGAAGCGAATACAGCACTCGAAGGTTTGTACAAATCAGGCGGCGCATTTTGTACTCAGTGTGAGGCTGAGGGCTTCCGCCGTATCACGTACTATCTAGACCGTCCGGATGTTCTAGCAAAATACACAACAAAAGTGATCGCAGATAAAGCGGTTTATCCATATTTGCTGAGCAATGGTAACCGAATTGCAGAAGGCGATGCAGAGAACGGTCGTCACTGGGTTCAATGGCAGGATCCGCATCCAAAACCAGCTTACTTGTTCGCCCTTGTTGCAGGCGACTTTGATGTATTGCGTGACAAATATACAACGATGTCAGGTCGCAGTGTTGATTTAGAAATCTTTGTTGATAAAGGTAACTTAGATCGTGCAGGTCATGCGATGACATCGCTGATCAACTCGATGAAGTGGGATGAGGAACGCTTTGGCATGGAATACGATCTGGATATTTACATGATCGTTGCTGTTGATTTCTTCAACATGGGTGCAATGGAAAACAAAGGCTTGAACATTTTTAACTCAAAATATGTTCTGGCGAACGATCAAACTGCGACAGATCGTGACTATTTAGGTATCGAAGCTGTGATCGGTCATGAGTACTTCCACAACTGGACTGGCAACCGTGTCACTTGTCGTGACTGGTTCCAACTAAGTCTAAAAGAAGGCTTAACCGTATTCCGTGACCAAGAATTCTCTTCTGACTTAGGTTCTCGTGCTGATAACCGTATTGATAACGTACGTATTATTCGTGGTCCTCAATTTGCGGAAGATGCAAGCCCAATGTCTCACCCGATTCGTCCTGACAAAGTCATTGAGATGAATAACTTCTACACGCTAACGGTCTATGAAAAGGGCAGCGAAGTTATTCGCATGTACCATACACTCCTTGGCGAAGAGGGCTTCCAAAAAGGAATGAAACTTTATTTTGAACGTCACGATGGTACCGCCGCGACGTGTGAAGACTTTGTTTCTGCAATGGAAGATGCCACCGGTGTTGATTTAAAACAGTTCCGTTTGTGGTACAGCCAATCGGGTACACCAACGCTACGCGTAAATAGCGAATACAACGCTGATGCAAAAACTTACGCACTAACGGTAGAGCAATTTACGGAGCCGACGCAAGACCAAGCAGAAAAACAAGCGCTGCATATCCCGTTCGATATCGAGTTGTATGATTCGAAAGGTCAAGTTATCCCACTGATGAGTAACGGTGAATTTGTTCATAACGTGCTGGATATTAAACAAGATAAGCAAACGTTCGTATTTGAAAATGTCGAAGAACAGCCAGTGCCATCTTTGTTGCGTGAATTCTCGGCACCAGTCAAATTAGAATACGATTACAGCGATGACGAGTTAGTCTTCTTGATGAAGCATGCAACGAACGATTTTGCTCGATGGGACGCTAGCCAAATGCTATTGGCTAAATACATTCGTCAGAATGTGAAAAACGTTCAAGCGGGACAAGAAGTATCGCTTTCTGAAGGTGTGATAGATGCTTTCCGCGGTGTGCTGTTGGATGAAACGCTTGAGCCAGCTTTCATTGCTCAAGTTTTCTCTATGCCTTCAATCAATGAGATTACTGGTTGGTACCAACAAATTGATATCGATGCCGTAGACAAAGTGCTAAACAGCATTACAGTGTCACTTTCTAAGGAATTAGAAGATGAGCTAAGTGCGACTTATCACACGCTTAAGCAAACAGAGTATACGATCGACCATGCTGCTATTGGCAAGCGTGCTTTACGTAACCGTTGCCTACAATACCTAGCACATACGGCAAAAGGTAATGATTTAGTCAACGCACAATACGCATCTGCAAATAACATGACAGATACGATTGCTGCGATGAGTGCTGCAAATAACGCTCAGCTCGAGTGTCGTGAAGCACTTATGGCTGATTACAGCGATAAATGGAAGCACGATGGTTTGGTTATGGATAAGTGGTTTGCACTGCAAGGTAGCAATCCTGCAGAGGATGCTCTTGAAAAAGTAAAAGCAACCATGAACCACGAAGCATTTAGTTTGAAAAATCCGAACCGTACGCGCAGCTTAGTTGGCTCGTTCTTAAGTGCGAACCCTGTACGTTTCCATGATAAATCCGGTGTAGGTTACCAGTTTGCCGGTGAAATTCTTCGCCAACTAAATGATTCGAACCCACAAGTAGCTTCTCGAATGATTGATCCTTTACTTAAGTTCCGTAAATACGATGAAGCTCGCCAAGCAATGATTCGTGCAGAACTTGAAAAGCTCAAAGCAATGGATAATCTTGCTAAAGATCTATTCGAAAAAGTGACTAAAGCACTAGACGAATAGTAAACAACACAATAGGGTGGTCATTAAGGCCACCTTATTTGTTTATGTCACTTAGTTTTCACTTCATGAACTATTACTACTTCAATCTCAACATTTCATATCAAACGTTTTTATCTCATTATTCTGGTGCGGCAAGTGTTGTTCAAGTTGTCACACACAACGGTTTGCGTTTACAGTTACCCGCCGCGAGATTTAGACCATTTCTTAGTCAATTGGGCGTTAGAGGCCAGTTTAGACTAACAACTGACCAAAATAATAAGTTTCTTAAGTTAGAAACTCTGTGATGTATTGTATTTGCAGAGAGTTAAATAGGAATCTTAGTCACAGAATCGGACATTTCACCTCTTACCACTACGATTAGTTGTTAAACATTTGTAATTATGCTTTTACAATGGGCACATGCATTACCTATGCTTAGTTTCTAAGGTAACAACCTAGCTACTAAGTCCCCCTACAAAACAACAATTCTAATGTGGAGTGTGAATATGACCGCGCGTGAAAATGTAGTGCCGGTTCTGCTTGAAAAGGTTTACCAACTGATTCAAGACAAACTCGAGCTTTCTCACCAAACGCTTGTAACTAAACTTGCTCAACACTTATTCAGTAACATTGCTGATGATGATCTAATTCAGCGAAACGAATCCGACCTTTATGGTGCTGTCGTTAGCCTTTGGCACCATATCAATGAAAAAAAACCAGAAGAGATTTCGGTTCGAGTATTTAACCCGACCGTAAGTCGTCAAGGCTGGCAATCCACACACACAATCGTAGAAATTGTTGTTCCAGATAGTCCATTCTTAGTGGACTCAGTCAAAATGGCTTTAGCACGTTTGGATCTTGTTTGTCACCTAATGTTGAATAACCCAACACAGATTCAGCGTGATAAAAAAGGCCAAGTTACAGACGTAAACGGTGAGGGTGGTGTTCTTCAATCACTTTTCCACATAGAGGTAGACCGCCTTACTAGTAAAGACGAGATGCAAGCGCTTAAAGAAGAGCTGTTAAGAATTCTATCTGATACTCGCTTAGTCGTTGATGACTGGAAGCAGATGGTTGATAAGCTTAAGTTTGTTACTGATGAACTTGAGAAAAATAAAGATCGTGTTTCTATCCAAACTGATCGTATGGATGAAACGATCGCATTTCTTCGTTGGCTAGAAGATCATAACTTTACCTTTATGGGTTATAAAGATTATGACTTAAAAGAGGTCAATGGTGATACCGAACTTGTTCCTGCTAAAGAAAAAGGACTAGGTCTGTTTGCTGATGACAAGCGCGTGCGTAGCGTCAAGCTCTCTGAATTATCAGATTCAGCGCGATTAGAAGCGAAAAAACCATACGCTCTGATCATCACCAAAGGTAACAAAGCATCTCGTATCCACCGTCCGGCTTATACTGATTACATCGGTATTAAAAAGTTTGATGAAAACGGTAAAGTAATAGGTGAGCATCGCTTTACTGGTTTATATACCTCCGCCGTTTACAACCAAGCGGTACAAAGTATTCCTCTGATCCGTGAAAAAGTTGACCGTATCCTTGAAGCAAGTGGATACCGCCACGGATCATACTCATACAAAGCATTGCACAATATCTTAGAAAACTACCCACGCGACGAGTTGCTTCAAGCTAATGAAGAAGAGCTGCTTGAGGTGGGAATGGGTGTTGTACAAATGCAAGATCGTGACTTGCTGCGTTTGTTTGTTCGTAAAGACCCATTTGGTCGTTTCTTCAGTTGCATGGTTTATGTCACTAAAGATCGTTACAACACAGAATTGCGTCGTCAAACTCAACGCATTCTTAAGCAGTACTTTGGTTGCGAGCAAGAGGTTGAATTTACAACGTACTTCTCAGAAAGCCCACTAGCGAGAACACATTACATTGTTCGTGTAGACAATAACAACATTGACGTAGACGTGAAAAAGATCGAGCAAAATCTAATGGAAGTTTCTACCTCTTGGGATGACAGACTAAAAGAATCCATCATTGCTAACTTTGGTGAAAGTAAAGGCCTTCCTCTTTCAAAAGAATATATGAGTGCGTTCCCTCGCTCATACAAAGAGGACATGATGCCAGGTTCTGCGGTTGCAGATATCGAGCGCTTAGAAGCGTTAAGTGATGATAATAAACTTGGTATGTTGTTCTACCGACCTCAAGAAGAGGGAGCAGATTCCAAAGCTGTCCGCTTAAAGTTATATCATCGCGATGAACCAATTCACCTTTCTGACGTAATGCCGATGTTGGAAAACCTTGGTTTGCGTGTGATTGGCGAATCGCCATATGAGATCGAGAAAAACAACGGTCAGACCTTCTGGATCCTTGACTTCTCTATGCTGCATAAGAGCGAGAAAACCGTTGACCTTCGTGAAGCTCGTGATCGTTTCCAACAAGCATTTGCTGCCATTTGGGCGGGTAATCTTGAAAGTGATGGTTTCAACCGATTGTTATTAGGTGCGTCTTTATCTGGCCGTGAGATTTCCATTCTTCGCGCTTACGCACGATACATGCGCCAAGTCGGCTTCCCATTCAGTCAGCAGTACATCGAAGACACGCTAAGCCACTACCCAGACTTAGCGACAGGTCTAGTCAAGCTGTTCACCAAGCGATTTGATCCGAAACACAAAGGCAGCGAGAAAGGCCAAAACGATCTAATTAAAAAGCTAACAGAGCAGTTGGATCGTGTAGAGAGCTTGGATGATGATCGTATTATTCGTCGTTATATCGAAATGATCATGGCGACGCTTCGTACCAACTACTACCAAGTAGACGAGAATAAGCAGCCTAAGCCTTGGTTATCTTTGAAAATGAAGCCAAGCGATATTCCTGAGATTCCGCAGCCTGTACCTGCATTCGAGATCTTTGTTTACGCACCAGATATTGAAGGTGTTCACCTTCGTGGTGGAAAAGTGGCTCGTGGTGGTTTGCGTTGGTCAGATCGTCAAGAAGACTTCCGTACGGAGATTCTTGGCTTAGTGAAAGCGCAACAGGTTAAGAACACTGTAATTGTACCAGTGGGTGCAAAAGGCGGCTTCGTTTGTAAACGCCAGCCATCTCTCACCAGTCGTGATGAAATTTTTGCGGAAGGTCAGCGTTGTTACAAACGCTTTATCCGTGCACTGCTTGATGTGTCAGATAACATCATTGAAGGAGAGGTGGTACCACCACAAAACGTTGTTCGTCACGATGAAGATGACCCATATCTAGTAGTGGCTGCCGATAAAGGCACAGCAACCTTCTCAGATTTGGCAAACTCTGTTTCTGCAGAATACAACTTCTGGCTAGGTGACGCATTCGCTTCAGGTGGTTCAAACGGTTACGATCACAAAGCAATGGGAATCACCGCAAAAGGTGGTTGGGAATCTGTTAAACGTCACTTCCGTGAAATGGGCATCAACTGTCAGACCACTGATTTTACTGCAATCGGTGTAGGTGATATGGCAGGTGACGTGTTCGGTAACGGTATGCTGTTATCGAAGCATATTCGATTGCAAGCTGCGTTTAACCACATGCACATCTTTATTGATCCAAATCCAGATTCAGCCAGCAGCTGGGAAGAGCGTAACCGCTTGTTTAATTTGCCAAGATCAAGCTGGGAAGATTACAACAAAGACTTGATCTCTCAAGGTGGTGGCATCTTCTCTCGTCGATCAAAATCGATCCAGTTGACGCCAGAAATTCAGAAAATGTTAGGTACGAAGAAAGCATCTTTAGCGCCTAACGATCTGATAAAGATGATCTTGAAAATGAAAGTCGATCTTCTTTGGAACGGTGGTATCGGCACTTACGTTAAATCATCGACAGAAACTCATACAGATGTTGGTGACCGTGCTAACGACATGCTGCGCATTGACGGCCGTGACTTAAGAGCCAAAGTGGTTGGCGAAGGTGGTAACTTGGGTATGACTCAGCTTGGTCGTATCGAATACGCACTAACTGGCGGTCGAGTGAACACGGACTTCGTTGATAACGTAGGTGGCGTTGACTGTTCGGATAATGAAGTCAACATCAAGATCTTCCTCAATGGACTGGTTTCAAATGGCGATCTTACGGTTAAGCAACGTAACCAAATTCTAGAGTCTATGGAAGACGAAGTGGGTGAAATTGTCTTGGATGATGCTTACCGTCAGTCGGAGTCGATCTCTGTTACTGAACAGCAAGGTGTTGGCATTGTTAAGGAGCAAATTCGATTCATCCACACTATGGAGAAAGCAGGGTACTTGGACCGTGCTCTCGAATACATTCCTGATGATGAAACGCTAATCGAGCGTGAAAAACAGGGACTAGGTCTGACTCGCCCTGAGCTATCAGTGTTAGTTGCCTACGGTAAAATGGTACTTAAACAGCAACTTGTTACGGATGAAATCGCAAATGATGAATTCCATGCAAAACAACTTGTTGAATATTTCCCAAGTGCGTTACGACGTAACTATAAAGATCAAATGGTTAATCACCCACTGCGAGCTGAAATTATCGCTACAGCATTGGCTAACCAGATGGTTAATGAAATGGGCTGTAACTTCGTTACTCGTTTGCAAGAAGAAACTGGTGCAAGTGTTGTCGATATTGCCAACGCTTACAGTGCGGCTAGAGAAATCTTTGATTTAGAAGAAATCCTCAAGCAAACTCGCAAACTTGATAACGTTGCGACAGCGCAAGCTCAATACGAAATTATGTTTTACGTGCGCCGAGCACTGCGTCGAATTGCACGCTGGTTGCTTCGTAACCGTAGCGGCAAATGCACGGTCGGTGAGTTGATTGCTATCTACAAGCAAGATGTCAATGTTATCACTGAAACCCTAGACACTATGTTAGTTGAGTCTGAAGTTGAAGAACACAATGAGTTGGCTCAAGGTTGGATAGAGAAAGGGGTTGAAGAGAAACTCGCTCACCAAGTTGCCCGCTTATCAAGCTTACAATCTGCACTGGATATTTCATCAGTAGCAAGTGAAACAGGTAAAACGGTTGAGCAAGCATCGAAACTCTACTTTAACTTGGGTGACCGTTTATCGTTGCATTGGTTCTTGAAGCAAATTAATAGCCAAGCCGTTGATAACAACTGGCAAGCACTTGCAAGAGCGGCATTCCGTGAAGATCTGGACTGGCAACAACGTCAACTTACCGCTCAGGTACTGACTTGTGGCTGCTCAACCGAAGAGCTTGACGTGATGGCTGCGTTAGAAGATTGGATTGAAACTAACGAGCAATCGTTGCACCGCTGGGAGAGTATCTTAAACGAGTTCAAAGTTGGCTCAGTACACGAATTTGCTAAGTTCTCTGTAGCACTTCGAGAGCTAGTACTTTTAAACCTCAACTGCTCATCGAAAGAGTAGTGGAATAATCAAGTCATAAGTAAAAGCCTCGTTATTTAACGGGGCTTTTTATTATCTATTATTCACATTTGGAAAGAAAATAGTTACATTGTCACATTGAGTTGAAATTAAAACAGAGTGAAATCGATTGCTTTTAAGCGGTTAGTTACGATTTTTATCGCAGAAACTTGATTGTAATTGTTTGTTTTATATTTGAAAATCTTATAAAGATATAGGTTTTTACTTATTACGTTCATTTTCATTGAATTACGATGAAAAACGGTAAATAATATTGTCCCGTTTATACGGGGCTTTTTTCTTTCGGAGGCACAATGCTTTACCGTCTAGCCAGAACTGGCTTTTTCCAACTCGATGCCGAGAAGGCACATGATCTTGCAATCAAGAACTTCCAACGCTTTAACGGCACACCACTTGATCTCTTTTACCGCCAACAGTTACCAACTCGTCCAGTTGAGTGTATGGGTCTAACATTCCGTAACCCTGTTGGTCTTGCGGCTGGTTTAGATAAAAACGGCGAATGTATTGAAGCATTTGATGCCATGGGCTTTGGCTTTGTCGAAGTCGGCACTGTAACGCCACGACCACAACCAGGTAATGATAAACCACGCTTATTCCGTTTAGTGGAAGCAGAGGGGATCATCAACCGCATGGGCTTTAATAACCTAGGCGTTGATAATTTGATCGAGAATGTTAAACGAGCAAAATTCAATTGTGTTCTCGGAATTAATATCGGTAAAAATAAAGATACGCCAATTGAAAAAGGGGCAGAGGACTACCTGATTTGTATGGAAAAAGTGTATGAGTATGCTGGCTATATTGCAGTAAACATCTCATCGCCAAACACTCCAGGTCTTCGTTCACTTCAATATGGTGAAGCGCTTGATGAACTGCTTTCCGAATTAAAAGCGAAACAAGCGGAGTTATCAGAGAAGTACAACAAGTATGTCCCGTTAGCATTAAAGATTGCGCCAGATTTAAGTGACGATGAAATCTGCCAAATCTGCGATTCTTTATTGAAAAACAATATAGATGGTGTGATCGCGACTAACACAACTTTGGATCGCACGATCGTAGAAGGGATGAAACACGCCAATGAGGCAGGTGGCTTGAGTGGTCGCCCTGTGCAATCACGCTCTACGGAGGTCGTACGTAAGCTTCATGAAGAGCTTGGAGACAAACTTCCAATTATCGGTGTTGGTGGTGTAGATTCCTATGTTGCAGCCAAAGAAAAGATCATGGCAGGCGCTAAACTTGTTCAAGTCTACACTGGCTTTATTTACCACGGCCCAGGTCTCGTACGTGATATCGTTAAGAATCTTTAACATATACATCAAAAACTACTGAAAAATCAGTACCTGTTACATAAAAAAGAGGACTTTGTTTCCTCTTTTTTTTTATCCGTTCGTTTGTAGAATTTAAAAATCACGAGTAGGTAATTAAGCGTCTTACCTCTTTACCACTGATTTAACTAGTCAAGAGAGAACGGAATAATGCTTAAACCCAGCGACAAATGGAATTGGTATTTTGACGAGCAAAAAGCTTGCTTAATGCTGGATCTGGGGGAGGAAATGATTTTCCAAACCAATCTATCCCGAAAATTGTTGGTTAACTGTGCCTTCTCAAACAGTGAATTTACCGTTGATGACGCCAGCGCATTTCAAACGTTTAATGAGCGCATTCGCTGTCTCGATATCAGTGAATATCGCCAAGCTGAATTAACACTGTATTGTGTTGCTGCAAAGCGTTTTCATAAACCTGTACAGCCTAAGAGCTGGTTCTTCGATGCACAGTCCTCTGATTATGAACCTCAAGAAGGGGACATGGTCTTTCTCACAAATCAATATTCTGATGGTATGTTCATCGTTCTAGAACCAGGCGAAACATCGAGCTTATGTGCTTATGTTAACCAAGAAGCCTTTGTTCTTGATGGCAATAAGGCGCTTCAATTTGGGCAGCCGATTAAAGTAATGCATGATCGCATGGCTTGTGCAAACCACCTCTTTGCAATGACCCCTATGGCAATGGTGGGTTAAAGCTGTTTAATTTTTCTTTATTTCGTTCCTTTGTTTGCCTTAATCGACCTTAGTGGGTCGATTTTTTTTGTCCTTTCCTCTGACACTCCAATCCGAAATACCATGAAACTGTTTGTTTTCTATGCATGCAAACATGAAGCTGGTCACTTTTATTTTACTTATTTCAATTTGATTACTCCTTTAACTAGGCAACCTAGCGCCTAAAACAACCCTATTTATTCCCCTATAAAGGGTATTTGTAAGTAATTTACATCAATCAATCCACACTGGTATATACCAAAATGAGCATAAATAAGTATTCACTTCTTCTAAAGGAAACAAAATACGTTCATGAATGAAAAACATTCAAACTAAAGATGTTGAAAGTTTTAGATCATTTGAGTGGTGATGATTTGAACTAACGGGTGGGAAAATACCTTTAAAAACGAGGCATTGATCGTAAAGTCAGGTATAATTGAAGCCATTTTTTATCAGCGAAAGAACACTATGAATCAATATCTCGCGGTAACTTCAAATGGCATGGAAAATTTGCTTGTTGAAGAACTGACTAAACTAGGCATTGAAAATGCGAAACCAGTACAGGCAGGCGTAAAATTTAAAGCGACAAACGAACAGGTTTATCGCTGTTGTTTGTGGAGCCGTTTAGCGTCTCGATTTGTACGTGTTTTATCTGAGTTCACGTGTAACAACGACATGGACTTGTATCTATCCACTTCCACTATTAACTGGGTTAACCAATTTCATAGCTCTAAACGCTTTGTTGTGGACTTTAACGGCACAAACCGTGAGATTAGAAATAGCCAATACGGGGCTATGAAGGTCAAAGATGGCATCGTAGATTGCTTTGAGAATAAAGGCTTGCCACGTCCTAATATCAGCAAAGAACGCCCAGATATTCGTATTCACGTTCGTTTGCATAAAGATAAAGCGTTGCTTGGGGTAGACATGGTAGGTAGTGGTCTTCATCAGCGTGGTTATCGACCAGAATCGGGTCGTGCGCCATTACGTGAAACGCTTGCTTCTGCGATTATCATGCGTTGTGGCTGGGATGGGCATCAACCATTACTCGATCCAATGTGTGGTTCTGGTACTTTGCTTATTGAAGCGGCAATGATGGCAGCCAACATGGCACCTGGCGTTAAGCGCAAACAATGGGGCTTCGAAGTTTTGGAAGACTTTGAACCGGAGACCTGGGCTGAGATTAAATCAGAGGCTAATGTTCAAGCTAGACGAGGTGTCAAGAAAGTTGACGCTAAGTTTTTTGGATTCGATAACGACCCCAAAGTATTAAAAGTCGCTCAAGAAAACGCCCGCAGAGCAGGTGTTGAAGAGTTGATTGAGTTTGCGCAAGGTGATGCTGCAACTATTACTCGTCCCGCAGGATTTGAACACGGTGTTATCGTTTCAAACCCACCTTACGGTGAGCGTCTAGGAACTGAGCCGGGGCTGATTGCGCTCTATACCGCATTCGGTGGACAGCTAAAATCTGAGTTTGGCGGATGTAAAGCATCTATCTTCTCTAGCTCAGACGAGCTCTTGAGTTGCCTTCGTATGCGCGCTGATAAACAGTTTAAATTGAACAATGGTGCGTTACCGTGTCACCAAAAGAACTACAGCATTGCCGAGCGCAGCGCTGATGAAGTGAAAGGTGCAGATACTAACGTTCAAATCGCACCAGACTTCTCAAACCGTTTGAAGAAAAACATTGGCAAGATTGGCAAGTGGGCGCGTAAAGAGAAACTAGACTGCTATCGTATCTACGATGCAGACCTTCCAGAATACAACGTAGCGATCGACGTGTACGGCGATCAAATTGTGATTCAAGAGTACGCAGCACCTAAGAACATCCCTGAAGAAAAAGCCAAGCGTCGTCTAACGGACATTATCCGTGCGACGATTCAGGTGACCGGTGTCGAAGCGAACAAAGTTGTACTGAAAGTTCGTGAGAAGCAGAAAGGTCGAAGCCAGTACCAAAAATTAGGTCAGGTATCAGAGACGCTCGAAGTAAACGAGTACGGTGTGAAGCTGATCGTGAACCTTCATGACTACCTAGACACAGGCCTGTTCTTGGATCATAAGATCACTCGTCGTCGTCTTGGCGAAATGGCACAGGGTAAAGATTTCCTTAACTTGTTTGCTTACACTGGTAGTGCAACAGTGCACGCTGCAGTTGGTGGTGCGCGTTCCACTACAACTGTCGATATGTCAAACACCTACTTGAACTGGGCGAAAGACAATATGCAGCTTAATGGCTGTGTAGGGCGCCAACATAAATATGAACAAGCGGACTGTTTGCAATGGCTAGAAAACGCAAAAGGTGAGTACGACTTGATCTTTATTGACCCACCTACGTTCTCTAACTCTAAGCGTATGGAAACATCATTCGATGTACAACGTGACCACATTAAGCTAATGAAGAACCTCAAACGTTTACTGAGAAGTGAAGGCACAATCGTATTTTCAAATAACAAACGTCACTTCAAGATGGATGAAGAATCACTCGCTGAATTGGGTTTGAAGGCTCAGAATATTTCTTCTCAAACGTTACCATTAGATTTTGCGCGTAATAAACAGATTCATAACTGTTGGCTAGTAACGCACGCGTAGTATAAACAAAAGGATTAATACGTGCTGATATTGTATAGCACGGAGGGATGCCATCTTTGTGAGATGGCATTTGCTCTAGTAGACCAAGTCGGTTTGGCCGAGCAAACAGATATCATTGATATTGCGTTCGATGATGTACTATTTTCTCGTTACGGCGTCACAATACCCGTATTAAAATATCAAGATTCTGAGTTGAACTGGCCGTTTGACTTAGAACAACTCACACATTGGTTGGATAATAATGGCATTACTTACCATTCATAACGCACAACTTGCATTTGGTGACCACCCATTGCTAGACAAAGCGGAGTTCGCTCTTCAAGAAAACGAACGCGTTTGTTTAGTTGGTCGTAACGGAGCAGGTAAGTCCACGTTAATGAAAGTGCTTGCCGGCGACATTTTGTTGGATGATGGCAAGATTCAAATAACTCAAGACGTAGTAGTTTCTCGGCTTGAACAAGATCCACCGCGCAATCAAGAGGGTACGGTTTACGAATACGTATCTGGCGGTTTGGCTGAAATCGGCGAACAATTGAAGATCTATCACGATCTTCTCGATCTTGTTGCTCAAGACCCAAGTGAGAAGAACATTAACCGTTTGGCGAAAGTTCAAGAGCAACTTGATCATTCTAACGCTTGGCGCTTTGATGACCGTGTTAAGAACGTACTTGGCGCTTTAAAACTAAGCCCAGAAACCAAACTGACCGATCTATCCGGTGGCTGGCAACGTAAAGCTGCTTTAGCTCGTGCGCTGGTTTGTGATCCTGATGTATTGCTTCTTGATGAGCCAACAAACCATCTCGATGTGACAACGATCGAATGGTTAGAGAACTTCTTAAAAGACTTCAAAGGCTCGATCATCTTTATTTCTCACGACCGTGCATTCATCAAGTCGATGGCGACACGCATCGTTGACTTAGATCGCGGTCAATTAGCTTCTTTCCCTGGTAATTACGAACAGTATTTGAATGACAAAGAAGAAATGCTTCGCGTCGAAGAAATGCAAAATGCTGAGTTCGATAAGAAACTAGCTCAGGAAGAAGTGTGGATTCGTCAAGGCATTAAAGCACGTCGTACTCGTAATGAAGGCCGTGTTCGAGCCCTTAAAAAACTTCGTGAAGAGCGTCGTGACCGTCGTGAAGTTCAAGGTAAAGTTAACCTAAACATCGATGATGCTTCTCGTTCAGGTAAGATTGTATTTGAAGCAGAAAATGTATCTTTTGCTTACGAAGGCAAGACAATTGTCGACGACTTTAGCTTTAACATCATGCGTGGTGACCGTATTGCACTTATCGGACCAAATGGCTGCGGTAAGAGTACGGTACTTAAATTGCTACTAGGGCAATTGGAAGCGCAGTCTGGTCGTTTACACTGCGGAACAAAATTAGAAGTCGCGTACTTTGATCAGTACCGAGAGATTTTGGATCCAGAAAAGACAGTGATCGATAACTTAGCGGATGGGAAACAAGAAGTAATGGTTGGGGGACGTCAGCGTCATGCGCTGAGTTATCTCCAAGACTTCTTATTTGCACCTAAGCGCGCCAGAACCCCGGTTAAGGCACTTTCCGGTGGTGAGAAAAACCGATTATTGCTAGCCCGTATCTTGTTGAAACCAAACAACTTACTTATTCTTGATGAACCAACTAACGATTTGGATATCGAAACGTTGGAACTTTTAGAAGAAATGCTTGCCAATTATCAGGGTACATTATTGTTAGTGAGTCACGACCGTGAGTTCGTAGACAACACAGTAACAACCAGCTGGATTTTTGAGGGTAACGGTATAATCGAAGAGTTCGTTGGTGGTTATCATGATGCTAAACAGCAGCGTGACCAAGTTCTTGCTTCGCGCAGTCAGGTTGAAAAACCAACGAAGAAAGAGAAAGTGGTTGAGGAAACTCCCAAAACTACGCAACCTAAGAACAATTCGAAGAAGTTATCGTATAAGCTGCAAAGAGAATTAGAGGCTCTACCAGCTAAACTTGAACAATTAGAGTCGGATATCGAGAGCCTTCAGGAGCAAGTGAACGATCCAGAGTTCTTTGCTAAACCTGTAGAGCAAACTCAGCCGGTATTGGAACAGCTTGCTGCACTAGAGCAGGAGTTGGAAATCGCATTCGAGAGATGGGAAGAACTCGAAGCAATGCAACAGGATAGTTAAGAATTCAATGAATTGTAGTAATAAATTCAAATTGACCGCCATTGCAATGATGGTTGGTACCACAATGAACGCACAGGCGGCATTGTATCAAGTTGTTGAGGTTTCACCTCAGGATCATGGTTCAAACGGTGACTACCAAACGGCTTACGGGGTTGCAATTCAACAGGGCGATGCAGGTACAGATCCTTCAACAGGTTCACCTTTCGCTTTAGGCTGCTTTGATGCAGCAGCAAACTGCACGCCAGAGCAGTTTAAACTTGCAATGGAAACTCGCACTACGCCGATTTCAGCGACACAAGCCGTGGATGGGAACAGCTATCGTGAAGAAATCCCATTCGGATTAGACGCTGGCTTTTATTACATCCAAGAACTCAAAGACTTTGAGCGTTACTGTTACAACCAGCTTCGCTATTCCACCTGTGACTCATGGGCTTCAGTAAACTGGACGCCGTGGAATAAAGAACGTAGTAAAGACTTTACTTCTAATGCGTTAGCGTTCATAGAAGAAGATTCTGCTGCTTATAAAAATGAATATAACAATGTTATCAACCAGCTTACCGAGGGTGGTGCAGCTGTCGGTAATCAGAGTAAAGTTAGCACAGAAAATACTTCTACATTAGAAACACGAAATACCGTAGTTGCACCAGTAGAGCCAAATATTCTTACTGGCGATGGTGACGCAAGTGTTGTGCAAAGCCATGCTTGGAGCACAGACGGCAATTTTACTGTTGGCAGTGTTTCTCGAACAGCAAGCAATACCAATGGATCTCACCACACATCAAAAGCAGCGATTTGGGATCAAAGCGGAACCGTCAGTGAATTGGCTTGGCCTAGTGGCACATCTAAAGATGGAGAAAGGTTAGCTCAAGGGAGCATGCGTGACCTTGTCACTGATGGAACTACGGTCTATGGCGTAGGTTACAACACTTACAGTGATGATAACTACCTGAATGCGACTGTTTTTGTCGGAACTCTAGAAGCCGAAGGTAGCGTTGAAAACGCAACTTGGAAAAACAAAGTTGTTGTAGGAGCTAGACAGCGCGAGGGTGATGATACGGTTCATACAAACTCACGATTAACCGACGTTAACTCTAATTTTGTTGCTATTGGTGAAGCAAAACGTTCGGGCGGATACTTAATGCCAACGGGCTCTGCTCCGAATCGTCTCTTTATCGTAGATGATGTTCGTAAGGATTCTATTAGCGCTTTTTACCCAACTACTGGCATTTTCTTTAGCGGTGCGGGCGGTAAGATGGGCGGTATCAACTCTTACAATGAAATCGTCGGGCAACTTGATGCGGAAACGACTCGTGAAGACGATGGCAAGCCACGTCGTAAGCGCGGTTTTATCTATCCATATAGCGTAGGTGGCGAGACTAGTGAACGTGCTGCAACATTATTCAATGGAAAAGCTTGGTTCCTAGACAGTTTGACTAACGGCGGTGATTACTCTGAACAAAACAATCAGTTCCGTATTATCGACGCAACTGATATCAATGATGCAGGTGTGATCTCTGGTACTGCTATGAAATGTGCAGGTGGTTATAGTACAACAGCAAACAATGCGACATGTAGCTCTGAAGAGCAAATTGTAGCAGTCAAACTAGTACCTATTGCTGACGCAACTAAGGACGACATCGTATCTCGAAGCATTGACTCAACGACGACAGAGCGTCAAGGTGCAGGCCTTGGTTGGTTAGCTTTGACCATGCTTGGATTGTTTGGGTTCCGTAGAAAATAGTTAAAAATCGTCAGTAATTTTTAAATCAAGCAGAGGCTCACACATTTGAGTCTCTGCTTTTTTTATGCCTTGAGAAATTGCCTACTTTGATCGATTCTTATAAGTGGAGTCATAAAAACTCCATCAAAGTTTCACAATAACAGCTGTACGTTAGTAAATGGACCTGTATGAGGAATTAACTATGAAGAGACAAAAGCGTGATCGCCTAGAACGAGCTCAATCTCAAGGCTACAAAGCTGGATTGAATGGAAGGTCTCAAGAGGCTTGCCCATATCAACAAGTTGATGCTCGGTCGTATTGGTTAGGTGGTTGGCGTGATGCCAGAGATGAAAGACAATCTGGTCTCTACAAATAAACTCTCCACATACAAAAAAGAAGGATTCGAAAGGGCTCTACGGAGCCTTTTCTACATTATAGGTACATAGGGAAGTAGGTTAACACTCGATAACAAAAAGGCTCCTAAATAGGAGCCTTAATAAATCAATTAAAACCGTGATTAGAAGCTTGAAGTGTCTTGGAACAAGCCAACTTTCAAATCTTTTGCTACGTAGATTTCTTTGCCGTCTACACATACACGACCGTCAGCCAAACCCATCACAAGTTTACGGTTTACAACGCGTTTCATGTGGATTTCGTACGTCACTTTTTTCGCTGTTGGCAAGATCTGACCTGTAAACTTCACTTCGCCAACACCCAGAGCACGACCTTTTCCTTTGCCACCAACCCAGCCAAGGAAGAAACCAACAAGTTGCCACATCGCATCAAGGCCAAGACAACCCGGCATTACAGGGTCGCCAGGGAAGTGGCAGTCAAAGAACCACAAATCTGGAGTAATATCCAATTCCGCCAAGATCAAACCTTTACCAAAATCGCCTTCAGTCTCAGACATTTTAGTAACACGATCCATCATTAACATGTTTGGCGCAGGAAGCTGAGGGTAACCAGGCCCAAACAGTTCGCCTTGACTAGAAGCAAGTAGATCGTCACGGTTATAAGAATCACGTTTGTTTTGCATTATCAATTACTCCAATTTTTGATAGCTGCATCTTAGTGAACACGTGTACGCTAAACAACTCCGATCAGTACTAGACAAACCAGTTTTTGATGCGCTGCACAATTCCTTCTGGATGCTCATGTCTTTCAAAGTTTTCAATACGTTCCGCTATTTTGCCAATAATGCTATCGTCTTCACCTCTAAAAGGTTTATTCATTACAATCGGAATAGCTTCATCTACGGTAGAAACGGACCAAATATGGAAATCACCATTTTTAATGCTTTCTATTACATCTTTATGTAATGCAAGGTGTTTAAGGTTTGATTTTGGCATCACAACACCTTGATTTCCTGTAAAACCTTGATGTTTACAAACCTGATAAAAACCTTCAATTTTTTCGTTCAAGCCACCGACGGCTTGCACTCGACCAAACTGATCAACAGCCCCTGTAACCGCAACTTGTTGATTAATTGGAGATTCAGATAAAGCACTCACCAAGCAACAAAGTTCTGCAAGAGATGCGCTGTCACCATCAACTTCACTATAAGACTGTTCAAATACGATGGAGGCAGAGTAAGGCAGTGGTTCATCCAGTTTCAGAGCAGAGCTCAAGAAAGCTTGCATAATCATCATGCCTTTTGCATGTAGATTGCCTCCAAGTTCAGCTTTGCGCTCAACATCGGAAACATCGCCATCACCAAAATGAATTACACAAGATATTCGTGCAGGCTCACCATAGCTGACAGGGTGCCCAGCCATATCAATAACGGTTAGGCCATTGATTTGACCAACTTGTTCCCCAGTTGTCTCAATGATGACTTGTCCATCTAAAATATCGTACACGGCACGCTGAGGAAGGTAAGATTCTCGGTAATACTTGTCGTCAATCGCTTTATCTAACGACTTGTAATCTAATGCGTGACCATCACTGAACTGGCTGGCAAGCGTTAGAAGTTGAGAGTGCAACATTACTCCTAAAGGCAGATAATGTTGATCTTCAGTAAATCTCATACCGGCTAGCAACAATCTTCTAAAACCACATTCAGTTAAGTGAGGCAGCTGATATTGAGAACATATCCAGTTCACTAAACCAAAGTAATCTGTCAAATTCTGCTCTGACAGATGAATATCTTCTTCAACTTCCGTATACATGGCAAAGCCAGAACAGAAGTCGTCATCGATGTATTCTAGCTCTGCTAACTGACTTCTTTCTCCTGTTACAATCAGTTTTACATCATAAGCTTTAGCTTGCGGTACTGAAGTAGGTAAACGAGTAGGGCTTAGGTTCAGTGGCTCGATAAGGTTTTGTTGAATTGCAGACTTTATATTTGGCCAAAGTCCTAGGTTAGCCAAAATTAGATTAGCCGGTACAATTAAGTAACCGCTATCTGCCTGTGAAATTAAGCCAGGTTGGAAGGCAATATCACCACTTAAATCGACACTGTAACGGTCAAATAAGCGTTTGGCATCAAGTGATTCCGACAAAACAATCGCAGCGTTAGACTGGCTCTGAAGAGCTTTACTGATGAACTCTCTATAGACAGAATTATCTACGCAGTTAATGAGTAGTACTCGCGTCAATCCAGAAATTTTTGAAAAACGAGATATCGTTGCCGACATTCTCGGTTGGAGCTCAGTAAAAGACTTCTTTGGTAACGAAGGTGCAGACTTTAAAAGTGCTTCGTACTGCTCAAGTGAAGGTGTTACGTCTTGCCAATTAAGTTGGTTCATTAAAATTCATCGTAATTCAATCTTGCCGACATTATAACGAAACGGACTATAACACCCTAGCACCAATTTGGTTTGCTCACGGCATTCAACTCTCAATGAACAATACTTAGACAAATGAGTGATCAACATCGATACTTCTAAGAGTTTTATTTGCCCAAGTAAACCATCTGGGTTACGCTGTCACTATGTTATGTTTATGGGTCGGAACAAATGAAATATCAGCAGCTTGAGAATCTAGAATGTGGGTGGAAATGGAAGTATCTCATCAAAAAATGGAAAGATGGTGAAGCGATTACCCGACATATTGATACAAGCGAAGCAGATGCAGCGGTCGCAGAACTAAAACGCCTTGAACACGAGCCTACACTTGTCTTGGCTTGGATAGAAAACCACATGTCAGAAGAGTTAGATAATAAACTCAAGCAGGCTATCCGAGCGAAACGGAAACGTCACTTCAATGCAGAGCAAGTCCATACAAAGAAGAAATCCATTGATTTAGATTACCGAGTTTGGGAAAAGCTTTCTAGTAGAGCGAATGAACTTGGTTGTACGTTATCTGACGCAATTGAATATTTGCTTTCCGAAGCGTCGAGAAGTGAAAAAGCGAGTCAAAAAGTTACCTCAATTAAAGAGGATTTGAGTAAATTGCTATCTAGCTAGGATAGGGAGTGCCAAATGTTATATGTAATCTTAATTGCAGCCATCGTGATCTTTTGGTTGATCGCAGTCGATAGGCCGGTGTTAAAAGTAAAGTTCGATAATGGCCATATTAGTAACGTAAAAGGGCATCTACCTCCTTCTTTCAAACACAACTTACAGGATATTAGTGAGCATAACCCGTTTACTGGTGAAATGAAGGTGTATAGCCAACGGACAGGAATGCGCTTAAGCTTTTCCAAAAGCGTTCCCAAAAAAGTTCAACAGAGGATTCGTAACGTTTTTCCGCATCAGGGCTTCAAAGCAAACAAAGGCAAGAAGCGCGCTTAATTACATATCAGTTACTTCATCATGTTAAATGGGACGCAATGTGGCGTCCCATTTTCGTATCTACAGAAAAATTACTTATCATCGAACAATCAACAACATAAACGGACCAAAACGATGAGATACGTTGTAACTTTAATGATACTGATCTTTGCAAGTACTTCAGTTTTTGCTGACGATTCAGAAACGAACCTGTTGGCTAAAAAGATTAAGACTAAGCTTCAAAAGAAAGTAGACAATAAGTTTGATGACTATCAAGGTTATTGTGACGTCATGATAGAAATGGAGCACAAAAGTAAAAACGCAGTAATAAAAAGAGTAACGAGTAGTGGTGACCAAAAAGTGTGTAGGTACGTTAAGTCCAACTTGAAGAAAGGAAAACGCTATCGTTACAAATACCCCGAAAAGTACATTCGCCTCCATATAACCACAGGCTTATAAATGTTTCAGAACGCCTTGATTAAGAGCGAGTGAACTGAGTTCGTGTAGAGCGTTTAGCTGATTTTTGCTGTTGTACGAGACGAGCATGAAAGGCTTTTTGCTCAGCAGCGCGTTTGAGTTCGTTAAAGTAGTTATGACATTGAATGGCGAACTCAGTGAGTTGGCCGTCACCATCATAGATATATTGATTCTCAGGTGTTTAAGGAAGAACACACCAGTAAAGTAAGTCGAGGACTAAGCGCGCATCAATTTTCAATAAGAGATTTGATTTGCTTCGTAAGCATAACCACAAACCAAACTAGCGATTGCAAGTCCACAGGAACCTCGGTTAAAGCCTCAAAAGCAAACAATGTTGTTAACCTTAGGAGGACATTTTAAAGTAGCTAAAACCGGACATTATTGCTTTGAGACCCCACCCCTTGGTACGCATTATGTATAAGCTGGTAAATGAGAGGTTAGGCTGGTGCCCCTGCTTGTAAGGCATTGATTAGGCGGGGGTTTATAGACTTATCTTCGAGTAAACCGTATACCACATCTTGATCATCTAACCCCAATAAGTCGGCGATTTTAAAGGCAATTTCCCAATCAAGAACACTGCGACCATTGCGGTAATTGCTAATTCTACTTGTGCCAACGTCCAAAACTTTAGCTAACTGATAGTCAGAGGTAAGCTCTAACTGGGTTTTCAGTCTATCTAAAAGCACATTTGTGTAATTAGTCATGTTCCCGCATCCTTTCGCAATATTGTTAAATTTTAGTGGATAGTCTGGCTTCTTTCACTACCGCAAGCCACTTGCGTGCTTAAAAAGATTTCCTTAACGTTATTTTTGAGACAGGAAATCAATAGCTTGCGGAGGCTACAACATGGAACGTATCGTTACCGACCCAATTCACTTACCTTGCCCAGATATGGCAGGGTGTACCAATCCTGACCCAGCTAAAACAGCAAACTCACTTCTTAAGATTGCACAATTACGAGAAAAGTTCGCTGAACAATTCCCAAAGAAGAAGCAAACCTACATTCCTACACGTTTTCGTCAGGGGGTTGTAGCATGAATTTAAGCATCTGGAAAACGCGCCGCAATCAGCGCCAACTTGTTGCATCACAGTGCAACGGAACTCATATTTACTTCGACAGTTTCGAACTTGAAACCGTTGAAGCCTCGCTTTGGCTTTACCAAGGGATGACGCTTGTCGCTTGCATCAAAGCACAAAACAACGCCTTAACTGACATCACCAACATGGCTCAACGTATGGCGACGCTTGGCGCGCAAAATAACGGTGAGTCACTGACTCAAGTTGAGGGGGCGTAATCATGAAGATTTCAAGCAACCGAGATTTTAGAGACGCCATGCTTTATGTGGAAAATCTGATGAAGCAAGGCAGCTATGTTGGGTTGGTCAATTTTGCAATGAGATTGGCAAGTGATAATCGTGAGCGCGAGGATGCGGTAGATATATTGATTGGGCGTTGGATTCATCACAGAAGTGGGCTTCTGACGTTTGATGAAAAAACCATGATGGCATTACGCTCGGAAAAACTGGCTAGCAAATTAATCGAATTTAAGCGTAAATTAAAAATCCGCAAGCAAGATGAAGCGCCCCAAGTGGGCGCGGATTCTTCCTTATAGGGAGACTTTGAGCATGAGTCTACCCCCTAAAGGATACCGCTACCTATGTTCTAGCTGCGGTCATGAGTTCCTCAAGCACATTAAGATTTTTGATATTGCACCATGTACAACGACTTGTACTCAGTGCGATAGAAAAGCGGCTGAACTTGTTTTCGACACCATCAAAGAAAAGCACGAAGCGCAACGCGTTAGTGTAAGGCGTGCAGGTAACTGCATTTCTGAAGCCTCGAAAGAAATAAGCGCTTGTATCTCAGTGGAGCAAGGCGCATTGGGGCAGAAAGTTCGTATTGATAAAACCAGTTTAGACATGGCACTAAACAAGCTTGCTCGCGCTGGTCAATCTTTGGAGAACTTACCGAAATGAGCCATCTTTATGACGTGCAACCGCCGCGTGAGTTTACCCAACTTTTAAGCCCGCATGATGTGGGCTTTATTACGGCGTTAGCGCAAGACGTTACCGTTACCGAGAAAAACATTGCCGCTGTCGAAAGCGGTTTTTTTAGTGCTCCAAACCGTGATTGGATGGAAAGTGAACTGCAAAAGTTCAAATCGTTTGACCAAATCCACCATTTACGCACCTTAAAAAGTGCTGAACTTGGGCGCGAAGCGCTGGACGAAGTCCAGAAAAGACTAGGCTCGTCAAAGGGCGCAAAAGTCGGACACGGAAAACGCAAGCAGATAGACCGCTTGATGACCCGTTCTCGACGTCTGCCGCCGCGCCATAAAACGAAATCGTTTTGTGGCGACAACGTGACCGATGAATATCGGGCACGCTCACAAGCGCAAACAGGTTGGATTCGTAACGAAAACAACCGCCTCGAATGGCAACCGATTGGCACTAGCCGAGCGTATTTGATGTCCCGTGGTTGGGCGCAACAGATGAAAATGCAGGTGAAATACCACCCAAGCCCGTCCGAAGCACCCGCGCAGCAAAGTGGTGAGCGTTTCACTGACAAGCTAAACCCACGCGCTGTAAAGAAAATCTTTGAATCGGGCGCTTATGTCGCCGCATGTCACGGTGGATTCAGCACGTTTCTCACCCTGACTTTTACTCAAAAGCAACGCGACCGCATTTTTGGTGGCGAAGCGGTCACGGATGAGGGGCTACCATATTGCCCAATCCAAACCACGATTGGTGCCGAGGTATCCCGTTTTCTAAATGGCCTCAAGAAAATGTACCAACGCGGGTTTGAATATTCCGCAAGCGAGGCGGGGTCACTTGGGTTAGATGGTGACAAAGTCAAAGTAAATGGCCGAATTGGCCGCCCGCTTAAAGCCGCTTGGAAAGATGACGACGGCATCAAGCACGTTAAAGAAATTCATGGACCAACCGCCAACCCGTTTGATTTTCATTACATTTGGGTCGCGGAATCTCCGGCTAATGAAGATGGCGAACCTAATCCCCATGTGCATGTGCTGCTGAACTGGCGAGTGGAACAGCACCACTTTGCAGGATGGGCGAACCGCATCGAGCAGCTTTGGGGCAATGGCATGGCACATCTGGAGAAAATCAAATTCAGCGAAGCGGCGGCGGGCTACCTCATCAAAGCCGTAGGTTACGCGGCCAAGGGCGATAACGCCGACCAAGGACTGATAAAAGGCAATCGCTACAACATCGCACGCTGTAGCCGTGCCCCTGATTGGGATGTGTTGGCATCGTTCGAAGTGGACAACATGACGGGCATCATCAAAGAGTGCGGTTACATGTTGGAGCAATGGCGCAAGCCAATGCAGCGAGAAATCCGACGCAAGGAAACCAAAAAGCAAGATGCGATTCGCGCTATCGACATCAACCGCAAACAAGGCAATCACGATGCCGTTCAAAAGCTTAACCATTTGATTAAGAAGCTAGACCACGAAGCACGCCAGATTCGCAACCAAATCAAGAGCCGCGGCACGTTCGCCAGTAGCTTGAACCAATTTTCTATCGTGTTTGAGGGCGAAAAATCCAAACACAAGGCGGGGGCGTTTTTGTATTGGGCACGCGGTGCGCGTGGTTGGTCGATGAAGTGTACCGCCGAGCGTGATGGTAATGATTTGACGTTAACTCGTGACGACGCCACCGACCTTTACAAAGAACAGTTTGAACGATTTCAACTACGACAAGCCGACTGGAAAAATCAGTTAGCACAAGAGCGGCCGCCAGAGCCGGACATCAACTTAATCAAGAGCAATGACATGGCGATTTACCATGATTATTGCCACTACGTTCATTAGCCCGTTTGGGCAATTGCTTGCGACAACGATTCTCAGCAACTAGGTAAGGACAACCCAATGAGCACCATCGACAAAATCACCCAAGAAATGGAAGCCGAAGTGAAGCGCAGCAAAGGCGGCGTGTTTTGGCGTCTCATGTTGGTCTGGATGAAGGAAGTCAACAAACAGATTCAGAACAAACCAAACACCGATGAAGAACTAGCCGAGGCTTAAACAATGGAAATGCTATCTCTTAAAGAATGTCAGCAAGCAATGGCCGCGCTCGATGCGGCCGACAAACTCAACGCCAGTGTCGAAAAGGAGTTGAGCCAATTTAAAGAAATGGACACCAACGCGATTATCAAGCGCGCAAGCAAGATGCTCATGACGGGTAACTTTTCGCTTGAAGCGTTTGGTTTGAATCCGACGCTGTTCGACCAAATCGAGCAGCTCACCAAGCTCAATAACAAGGTGCGTGAAAAGTATCGCGGTTGTGTCAAAGGCAACATGCAGCAATTGGAAACAGTCGAGGCGGCCGCCGATGAGTAAACACCCAAACCCAATTCGCGGGCACGTATCGTGCCCCGTTTGTAGCTCGGCTTCTACCGTGCATCGAGTCGGTGAGGGCAAGCTCATTGCCGAGGGCGAACCCACCAAAAACGGGCGCAACTTAGGACTGCTGTATTACAAGTGTCCGAGCTGTGGCAACAGCCCAATGAGCAAGAGCATTAACGCTTTTGTGGAAACCAACATGGTTGACTCGGTTGAACAGTTAGAGGTGGGTGACGCTGTCACAATTGAGGCTGAATCGCCAACGGTTGAACCAGTACCCGAAACCGTTGCAAGCACTGATACGCCTAGCGTTGAAGTAATTGAACAAGTGGAAGCGCCAAGCGTTGAAACCGAGCAAGTAACCGAACCGGAACCCGTTCCAACGCCCGTTAAAAAACCGCCGTTTCCGGTTAAAAAAGTCTTAGCGGGGATAGCCTTTGTCGCCTTGCTGATTTGGGCGATTCGCCAACTGATGCCAACCAAGAAACCAACCGAACCAGATACCGAACAAGGAGAACCAATCAATGCAGGGTGAAATGGAAAACCAACCAGAATTAGATGATTGGGGCGACTTTTCAGCGGTTATCAGTGGACTGGAACAAACCGAAGTCAGTGAACTAACCGACTTGCCAACCGAAGCGGCCAACGATGACAACCACCAACCCGCGGGTGAAATGTTTGAGGGCGCATTGTCGGTGCTGTTCACCATTGCCGAACAAGCGACGTCGATTATTTCCGGTGTCGATTTTGAGTTTGATGAAAAAGGCAAAGCGGCGGTGATTGATGCCGCGTTGCCCGTGTTGGAAAAACACAGTGATAGCGTGTCGTCGCTGTTTGGTGACTACATGCAAGAAGCCGTTTTAGGCTTGGCGGTGTTGTCGCTGGTCTACAGTGCCAAGAAAACCATGGCATATCAAAAAGAGCTATTAGCCATCGAGGAGGAAAAACAGCGTGAGCAAAAAGAAAAAGACGCCGCTTAAATTCCCCAATCCGGTCAACTCCAATCCGTCACACGATGCCGAGCATGTCATCTACGTGGCGGGCACGGGCGGGGGTAAAACCTCCGCCGTTAAGCACTTGGGGTTAGTGCCAAAAGCCGCGCAAGCGGTTTTTTTTGACCCATATCGAAACTACGCGGGGGCAAAATTCCGCGGCCAACAATGCCTTGAAACCAGTTCCCGCGTGGCGTTCGTCAAAGCGTTGGTGATGGCACGTAAACGCGGCAAGTCGTTCAAGTTGGCGTATATCCCCAAAGATGGGGCTTGCTCGGAAGAATTGGAGTTCTTCAGTGCCGCGGTGTGGGCGGTGGGTAATGGCGACGCTAAACAACTGCATGTGATCATCGAAGAGCTTGCAAGCTGCGTGGAGACGTCCGGCAAACTCAAAGGCAAGGCGGGCGAGTTGTGGCGCGGTGGGCGTCAATATGGGCTTGTGCTGCATTCGATTTTCCAACGCGGGCAGGAAGTGCCCAAGACCGTGACCGAGCAATCGCCTGTATGGTGGATTGGTGCGGTCAACTCAATGGCCGATGCGCGATGGCTCGCAGATAAAAAAGGCTTGTGCGTCGATACCTTGGCGGGCTTGAAGTCAGCCAAAAACAACAAAGCCGCGATTGGCAAGCCGATTGCCGAATATCTATTGGTTCGGGATGGTATCGGCAACGTGGAAAAGTCCTCATTTAACTGTCTGACGGGCACCATTCACCGTTAATTTCAACGCTCATTCAACCTATAGGTTAACCACTTAACCTATAGGTTGCTCTCACTTCCAAGCCTGTCTGTTTCCCTGTTTCATGAAATCACTTTTTAACCGTGTACAACCGAAAGGGACAACATGAAACAGCAACACAAAAACCTATTGATGGCACTGATTATCACGTTAATCGTGATTGCCGCTATCAACAATATCAGCGTGCTCAATCCAGTGCGTGAAACTCTTAACGGCGAAAATGGGTGGTTCTAATGGAAGCACTAAAACAACCTTTTAACCCGCGTCCACGTGAGCTTGACCCTGTTGAGGGTGTGAACTGGGGCAACCAAGCCACACTGCGCTTGGTATCGGGTCCAACTTACCAAAACATTGAATTGGTGACGGACATTCTCGATGCGGCAGACATCGAGCGCATCACGGTGAAAGTGAACGGCCGTGAAATCGTCAACGTGACGGGTCAAGACCTGTTCGACTTGCAAGAGCACAAGAAAGAATACGTGCAAGCGGGTCGCTACGTGTTGAACTTCTCGGATTTGTCGATGCGTACCAAACTGGGTATCCGTACAGGTGAGCTCGTGACGCTGCAAGGCGAAATCTGGTTTATGTACATCCAGCTAAAAGCCAAAGCGGGTGCCGCGGCACCAATGATTCGCGCCCGTGCTCATACCACGGCGGCGCAAAGCCAACGCATTTACATGCCGCGCATCTATTCGCAAACGTGGTACGCCGCATCGAGTGGTCGCACGCCGTTTGACTTTGCCGAGCGTAGCGCGGCGCTGTCTATCAAACGCTTGCACCTCAAAGACGACACGATTGAACGCGTTCGCGTCCTGCGTGATGAACGTGAAGAACTCAACGTGAATAAGACCGATAACGCTTACGACTTAGCCGCGGCAGGTCGTGAGCAGAATGCGGGCTTCTTCTCGATGGACTTTACGCGTTGCGGGTTTGGCAGCGAAGCACGTTTACCAACGGCGGCCATGAAACAACTGGCGTTTGAAGTGGAAAAAACGGCACCGGGTAGCATTCCGGTTCTGATTGAAGCCATCGAACAAGTGGCGGTGCCTACCGCGCAGTAAGGGGGCGTTATGGCGCAAGAGCAAAGCATGTGGGGTTCCATTTGGGACGGCGTCCTAGAAACGGGCGGCGAACTGATGACCGACGTTACCGACTTGGGCAAGGACTGGCTTGGCGTGAAGATTGAGAACGAAGCCGACCGCGTTCAGTCGAGTAACCCAGATGAACAGCGAAAGCACAATAACGACTACCAACAACCCACGGGTGAGCCTGTGTACACCTCCGCCTTTGCGGGGGTGACCACCACGCACCTCATGATGGGGATGCTGTTCGTACTGTTGTTATTGGCGATGTTCTACGTCGCTAAGGGGAAGAAGTAATGCCGTTTATTCCATACCTAATTGCAGGTGCGGTGGGCGTATGGGCGGGCATCAAAATCACGGGCGGTTTTGACCGCATCGGGTGGGTGCTCGGTCTGCTTCTGGTGTGTTATGTCCTGTACAAGAAAGGATTCAAATTATGATTGGTGGGCTTTTAGGGAATTCCGGCTCGATGCCAATTAGCGCCAACGGTGGACCCGCGGTCAGCGGTGCCGATGGTGAATCAAGTGGCAGCCTATCGGTAGGCAATATCAATATGGGCGGGGGCAATTCCACCACGTTGATGATTCTTGTAGTGATTGTGATTGCGGCGGTGTTGCTATGGAAAAAGAAGTAATTGAAGTCGTGACGCAATCGAAACGTGCGCTTGGTGAACTCAAGCCCGCGTTTCGCGCTTGCCCTGATGCGTATGTCGAGCTGTGCAAAGCGGTCAAGGATGGCCGCGTGAGTCTGTATCGCCTAATCAGCAATGAAAATGATCTCATCATTGCGGGTGAGCGAGACGGGGATAACTACTTTTTGTGGGGCGTCGCGGGTCGTGGTCTGCGTTCGGGCATCAAACAACTGGTTAATGTCGTTAAAGCGGCGGGGATGCAATCGTTATCTGCGGATACGGCGTTTCAAGGCGTTGCCCGTTTGGTGCGTTCAATAGGTGTGACCGCCAAGCAAGACGGTGACTTTATTCGTTTGGATTTGGGAGTGCAGTAGATGGGTAGTTCTAAATCAAAATCGAGTAATACCAGTAACACGACTAACGTCAGCGGTCAGAATGCCATTAGTGGCGATAACCTCGGTGTAGCGATTTCGGGGGTGAACAACTCGACCATCAACACCACCATGACCGACCACGGCGCCGTCAATGCCGCCATGGAGCTTGGCGAAAAAGCGTTTGATGAAGCCTTTGCGTTTGGTGGCGAGATGCTCAACAGCAATGAGCGTATTTCGCTTGAAGCGATGGACACCACGCACGACATTGCCGAAACCGCCATTGATGAAGTGGCCGATTTTGCGGGCGATTCCTT
>NZ_JAWOTB010000017.1:0-53083 GCF_033338655.1 Vibrio sp. Vb1729
ACCGCGTTAAGAAATATGAAGGCGAAGTTCCACTATTCAGCCACTACCAAATCGAAAGCCAAATTGAATCGGCTTTCCAACGTGAAGTGCGTCTGCCATCTGGTGGTTCTATTGTTATTGACCCGACTGAAGCACTAACGTCTATCGATATCAACTCTGCTCGTGCAACTAAGGGCGGCGATATTGAAGAAACAGCTCTAAACACGAACCTAGAAGCAGCCGACGAAATTGCTCGCCAATTGCGTCTACGTGACTTAGGTGGCTTAGTGGTTATCGACTTTATTGATATGACCCCAGTTCGTCACCAACGAGAAGTAGAAAACCGTCTACGTGAAGCCGTTCGCCTTGACCGCGCTCGTGTACAAATCGGTCGTATTTCTCGCTTTGGTTTGTTGGAGATGTCACGCCAGCGCTTGAGCCCTTCTCTTGCAGAAGCAAGCCATCACATCTGTCCTCGCTGTAGCGGAACTGGTGTCGTTCGCGACAACGAATCTCTAGCACTTTCTGTACTTCGTTTAATTGAAGAGGAAGCGCTAAAAGACAACACAGCACAAGTACTTGCAGTCGTACCTGTGCCAATCGCCTCTTACTTATTGAACGAAAAACGTCGTTCAGTAAACCATATCGAACGCATTCAAGAAGTGAAAATTACGGTTGTTCCTAACTCTGATATGGAAACACCGCACTTTGAAGTTATCCGTGTTCGTGAAGGCGAAGAGTTCGATCTGATTTCTTACTTACTTCCTAAGAAACTGGAAGCAATGAAAGAAGCAGAAGGTAAAGAGCCAGCGGAAGTTGACGTAAAACCAAAACGAATTGAAGAGCCAGTTCTTAAAGGCTTTGCGGCTCCGTCTCAAACCGCACCTGCACCAGCAGCTAAACCAGCTCCTGAGGCGAAGAAGAAAGAACAAAACGTTGAACAAGAAGAGAAACCTGGATTGTTCAGCCGTCTGTTTAAAGCACTTGGTAGCTTCCTATTCGGTGGTTCTGAAGAAACAAAAGAAGAACAGAAACCTCAGGAAGAGAAAAAACCAAATCGCGATAATCGACGTAACAAACGTGATCGTAACGATCGTCGTCGCAATAGCAACCAGCGCGATAATCGTGATAACCGCGACAATCGCGATAACCGACGTCGTCGTAAGCCTCGTGATGAGCAGGCTAATGAGCAAAACGAAGCTCAACAACAAACAAATAAACCGCAAAACCGTAACCAAAAGCGTAAACCTAAAGCTCAACAGGCAGATAAAGCCCAAGAGCAGAAAGCAAACGCAAAAGTAGCGGAAAAAGGTCTGCAGCTAGCAGCGGAAGCTCGTACTGAAACAAAACCAGAAGAGAGCAAACCGAAGCAGCAAAATGCGAAAGCAGAAAAAGTGAAAGAGCGCCGCCAACGTCGCAAATTGAACAAGTCTGTACGCGTTAAGGACCAAGAAGCTATTGAGAAGAAAGCCGAAGAAACAGCGGTTAAGACTCAAGAAACGGTTGAAGCTAAAGTTGAAAAGCCAACAGAAGCAGCGGTAGAGGCACAGCAAGACAACAAGCAAGCAGAGTCTAAGCAACGTCGTAATCGTCGTTCGCCACGTCACCTGCGTGCAAGCGGCCAGCGTCGTCGCCGTGGCCGTGATCGCCGCCCTAACCCGTTCCGCCTACGTAAGGGAGGTGTCGCTTCTCCTGAAATGGCTATGGGTAAAGTAATGCCACGTTACATTCCGAAACCAGCACCTAAGAAGGAAGAGCGAGTTAAGGAAGAAGCTGTAGCAGCAGTACCTGCAATCCAAGGTGGCTTTGCTTGTCCAGAAATGGCAATGGGTAAAGTGATTATTCGTCGCGAGCAACCTGTCGTAACAGATGCGCCAGTTGTTGAACACAAGGTTCAAGAAACCGTTGAAGCGAAAGTGGAAGCTCCAGTAGTAGAAGCACCTGTTGTTGAAACAGTAATCGCAGAAAAAGCTGAATCGGCAGTAGTAGAAACAGCATCGGTAGAGCCTATCGTTGAAACTCCTGTAACTGAACATGCTGAACCGGTTGATGCCATTGTAGAAACGGCACCTGCTGAAGAGCCTATCGTTGAAGCAGCAAAAGAGATTGCAGCCGAAGCGCCAGTAGATAAACCAGAGCCTAAAGTCGAAGCCATTAAAGTTGCGGCTAAGCTAAACGCTAGCGCACCGATGACGAAAGCACCTGGCCCTCAAGAGCTACGCGAAATCACGGTTGCAGCAGCACCGTTCAAAACCGAACGTTACCAAGCTAAAGGTGCTGGTAGCCAAGTGGCTAAAAACCGTGCATCGGCAGAGATGACAAAGCCTAACTTTAACTAGGCTAAATCATTACGTTCAACTGCTTAACGGCATAAATAAATTAAAGGCTACCATCTGGTAGCCTTTTTTATCTTCATATTTGCCCAATAAATTGTTCATATAAATACCAATTCGTGATCACATTTGTACGCCATTATTCGTATCATTCTTGAACTTAATCACACTTTTCGGTAGCATGCGCCGACTCAAGTTTTCGACACCATTCTGATGCTGCTCTTTTAATACTACGGTTTACACTGCAATGTTTGATTAAAAATCAACCTTCCAGTGGCTTGTGCAAATACGAATATGTGTCGGGTTTAACTCATTGCAAAGAGAACTTAAAAACAAACATGTTCGAATTTCCCCAATTTTCTAAGCACTCCGTAAAAAATGATGTGCTATCAGGCCTAACCGTTGCGCTAGCATTGGTTCCTGAAGCTGTCGCATTTGCGTTCGTCGCAGGCGTAGATCCGATGGTCGGTCTTTACGCTGCATTCATCGTTGGTCTTATTACTTCCATTTTCGGTGGTCGTCCTGGCATGATTTCTGGTGCAACAGGTGCCATGGCAGTCGTAATGGTTTCGCTTGTCGCGACTCACGGTGTCCAGTACCTATTCGCAGCCATCATGCTCGCTGGTATTCTTCAAATTGCCGCTGGTATGTTTAAATTGGGTAAGTTCATCCGTATCGTACCTCACCCTGTGATGATCGGTTTTGTGAACGGTCTGGCTATTGTTATCTTCCTAGCTCAGTTGGGTCAGTTTAAAGCGCCAGACATCAACGGCATGCTTACTTGGCTACCACAAGACCAGATGCTGCTAATGCTTGGTTTGGTTGCGCTGACTATGGCAATCATTCACTTTCTACCAAAAATCACAACAGCTGTACCCTCTTCACTTGTTGCGATCGTAACGGTGACGGCTTTAGTGGTTGGCTTGGATCTGGAAACTCGTACTGTTGTTGACTTCCTGCGTACAATGTCTGGAGATGAAGCTGCAACACTCGCTGGTTCACTACCAACCTTCTCTATTCCTGCGGTACCATTTACGCTAGAAACTCTACAAATCATTCTTCCATACGCGATCATTCTAGCGGCCATTGGTCTAATTGAATCTCTACTAACACTGACAGTTTTAGATGAGATGACGAATACTCGTGGTCAATCTAACCGCGAATGTATCGGTCAAGGTATGGCAAACATGACGTGTTCTGTGTTTGGCGCAATGGGTGGTTGTGCGATGATTGGTCAGTCGATGATCAACGTAAACTCAGGTGGTCGCGGCCGTCTATCTGGTATCGTTGCGGCTATCGCTCTATTGATGTTTATCTTATTCGCTTCTTCGCTAATTGAAATGATCCCACTCGCTGCTCTGGTTGGTGTGATGTTCATGGTTGTCATTGGTACATTCGAATGGGCAACATTTAAGCTAGCACGCCGCGTACCGAAGCAAGACTTCTTCGTTATTGTTCTTGTGACCGTTGTTACTGTTCTTACTGACCTTGCTGTTGCCGTAGCGGTTGGTGTTATCGTTTCTGCATTAATGTTTGCATGGCAACACGCTAAGCACATCTATGCCGACACGTGCTTAAACGAGGAAGGTTCAAAAGAGTACAAGATTCACGGCCCTATTTTCTTTGGCTCTGCGGCTAACTTCCTGGAGTTGTTTAACGCGCCTGAAGATCCAAAAGATGTGATTGTCGATTTTGCAGACTCTCGCGTGACAGATCACTCTGCAATTGAAGCCATTGAAACACTGGCTGAGCGTTACAATGCTCAAGGTAAAACGCTGCACCTTCGTCACCTAAGCCCAGATTGTCGTAAACTTTTGGACAAAGCTGGCAGCTTGGTTGAAATTAACGTGAAGGAAGACCCAAGCTACAAAGTCGCAACCGACATACTAGCGGGTTAACACGAATAAAAAGGGATGAGCTGAGCTCATCCCTTTTTCTATTGTCTTCAAGCACGGTGATTATAGCTTCTTCAAAATTGCGCCTGATGCCTCTTCGATTAAATCAAGCACCAGTTCAAAGCCATCTTCCCCACCATAATATGGGTCCGGGACTTCGTCGTAAACTGACTCAGAATGACTTAAAAATAACGATACTTTGTGTCGATACTTCAACGGACAAATATCCAATAAATCGGCCAAATTTGCTTTATCTGCGGCTAATATAAGGTCAAACTTTTCAAAGTCATCAATGGTGACTTGGCGCGCTTGCATTCCTTTAAAAGAATAACCTCGCTGCTTTCCTGCTGCCATCGCTCTTGAATCCGGTCGGTTTCCTGCGTGGTAGCCAATTGTACCTGCCGAATCAACCTCTACTTCAACGCCTAGCTTTTGAGCTTTCGCTCTTAACACTGCCTCTCCAGTTGGTGACCGACAAATGTTTCCCATACAAACAACAAGTATTTTCTTCATTTTATTCCCTGAATTATCGGTGGTTTTTCTTCACGATATGTTGGTCTATCATAGCGAGATAAATCAATGAACCCAAATTAGCTTGGGCACAGCACGAAAAGGAATTGAGGAAGTATTATGTCTATCGAAGAAAATAAAGAAGCACGCCATAAAGCTCGCCAACAAAAAGTCAAAGAACAGGTAGACGCAAAAATCGCTGCTGCTCAAGAGGAAAAAGGTCTGCTACTGATCATTACCGGAAATGGTAAAGGTAAATCGACATCAGGATTCGGTACGATCGCACGCGCAGTGGGTCATGGTTTGAATTGTGCTGTCGCGCAGTTTATTAAAGGTACTTGGGACAACGGTGAGCGCAACCTACTTGAGAAACTCGGCGTTGAATTCCAAGTAATGGCAACCGGCTTTACGTGGGAAACTCAAAACAAAGCCGCTGATACCGAAGCAGCGCAAGGCGTATGGCAAGAATGTAAGCGCATGCTGCAAGACGACTCTATCGATGTCATCTTGTTTGACGAGCTAACTTATATGGTGAGCTACGGCTACATCGACTTAGACGAAGTGGTCGAAGCACTGAGCAACAGACCTAAAATGCAGTCGGTTATTATTACTGGGCGTGGCGCACATCGAACCCTGATTGAAATGGCCGATACCGTTTCTGAAGTGAAAAATGTAAAGCACGCATTTGAATCTGGCGTAAAAGCCCTCAAAGGCGTCGATTGGTAACACTCGCAGAGTAATTTAAAAAGGGTTGGCAAAATGCCAACCCTTTTGATTTTCACGCACGGTTAGTTGAAAAGATTCTTCAATAAACCATCGACCGCATCTTTGGTTTTCTCGTCTTTGATTTTGTCCGTTAGCTTCTCCACGCCACGATCGATTTCTTTTTGAGCTTTCTGCTTCAGAACATCATCGAATACGAGCTTGAATTTAGGATCTGCCCACTTACCAGACACATTGATTGGAATCGTGATGTCTTTCAGCTCATCTATATCTTTACCGCCCTGGCCTTCTAGGCTGCCTACAACTGACGTGCTGATAGTAAAGTCGACTGTTTCATTGATGTAGTTTGCGGTACCTTTACCACGAACACGTAACAATGGAGACTGAGCTTGCATATTATCCGTTGATACAACACCTTTGTTGAGTTTCAATGTCGCCGTCATCGCACTGAAGTCTGTTTTCTTAGCTACATTGGTGCCTTCAACTTTTTGCCCTTTAAATTTCGCATAGTTTTCACGAATCAACTGAGCAACGTTGATGCCATTCACCGCACCGTCAGCAAAATTGATAACAACCGTACCAGATAGATTCTTCTTGATACCGGTAGGCGTGAGACTCTTACCTGTAACATTCACATCAATGTTACCTGTCCCTTCAAGTTTGTCGTTTTCAGCAACGTCTATAAGTAGCGGTTGAACTTTCACGCCTTTGATTGACTTTTTAACACTGTAAGTCGCTGGTGATTGGCGTGCATCTAACTTCGCTGTCGCTGAGATTGAGCCTTGGTACAACTTCGAACTAAAAGATGTAAGCTCAAACACGCCACGATTTACAGTGAAGCTCGTTTTTACCGCTTCCATCTTCGCATTTGCCGCTTTGAATTTGTCGATGGTAATGTCACCCTTTACATCTAACGTTTTCAACGCAGACAAATCAGGCTCAACCTCAGGTCCGGCAGGAGCACTCTCGCCACCAGAAGCAGGCTTATTACCTTCGGCAGCTTGCTTATCTAACCCTAAGAACTCATCAAGATCGATATTGGGGCTATGGAGAGCAAAGCGTACTTTAGGAATATCACCGAGTGCCACATCAGCCTTACCATCTAAGGCGATAGCATTCGCTGTTAACTTCTCTAGAACAAAACTCAGATGGTTTTTCGTTAGGTCGAAAGACAGATCAGACACCATGTCGACTTTCATCGGGGACTGAGGTAAGGCATCACCCTCAAAAGTCGATTTAAGAGTTAACTTATCCAACTGTACTTTGCTGATAGCCTTGTCCACGCTAAGTTGACCAGCACCCTGCATATCTAACTTCATACCACCAGCGTCACCCTTAATGGCATAAGTCAGGTTATTTACTTTATCGAATTCAAACGTGTCTAAACCGATCGTTGCCGATTCAATTTTATTGGCAGGGTCAGAGTATGTCGCATCAAAGTTGATGTTCTTTAGCGCGTAGTTTGCCAAACCTTTTTCTAGCTTAAAGTCTGCCTGACCTTTCGCGGTGAACTTTTGGTCGTTCATTTCGCCCTTCACGCCAAAATCAGCCGTTGTCCAGTTGTCAAAAGCGAATTCGGAAAGGTTTAATGAAATATCATAAAGTTTGGTGTAACTACCGGCTTGCTTATCCTGCATTTCTAATGAACCGTTAGAAACCGTAACGCCAGCAAGATTAATACTCCACTCAGAACCAGAAGTTTGCGTTTCACCATTTTGCGTAGGCGCAGCATTGCTCTCTTGTTCTGCTTGTTGTGTTTGGGCTTTCGTCAATGCATCAATATTCTTGCTGCCATCTTTCTTGGTTTCAATGTAGAACTCAGCACCATCAAGCGTGACGTTTCCAATTTCAAGCTGTTGACTAAAAAGTGGCATAACAGAGATGTCTACACCAACGGTATCAACTTTGAATAAATTGGGTTTACTAAAGCCTTGTGGGTTTCGCAATTCTGTATGTCCCAACTCAAAGCCAATTGATGGGAAAAATTGCCAACTGATATCCCCTTCAATCACCAACTCTAATCCCGTTTGCTTTTGCGCTTGCTCAACAATAAGGGGTTTAAACTGATTCGGATTGACGAAGATGGTTAACGCTAAAATTGCGACCAAAATGACCACAATCGGTATTGCTAGAATTAAGAGCAGTTTCTTCATTTGTTTTTCCTTGCTCGAGTGTTTTTACAATTATAAGCGCAGACTCCATTTGCCGCTGACAGTTCCACAAAAGCGTGAAAAGTGTCTGGTTTTAACCTGCAACTGACTAATTTAAAAACAAAAAAAGAAGTGGCACTTAAGGTGCCACTTCTTCTCCTAAAAATAAAGCGATATAGCCGTCTATAGGCTTAAGCTTTCAAAAGTCTTGCAATGTGAGCTTTTAATACATCAATTGCGATACGGTTTTTACCACCGCGAGGAACAATAATGTCCGCATATTGCTTAGAAGGTTCGATAAACTGCATGAACATCGGACGTACTGTTTGTTGGTATTGCTTAAGAACAGACTCCATAGTTCGGCCTCGTTCTTCCACATCACGCTTAACACGGCGAAGCAAGCAAATATCTAACGGTGTGTCCATAAATACTGTCGCATGCATCAAATCACGAAGACGAGGGTCTGTAAGAAGAAGGATACCTTCTAGAATGATCACCTTTTTAGGTGTCATTGTGGTGGTGTTAATTGTTCTTGTGTGCTCAGTGTAGCTGTACTCAGGCACTTCTACTGCTTCACCACGTACCAATTTTTCTAGGTGCTCACACAGTAGGTCGTGGTCCAACGCACTCGGGTGATCGTAGTTCGTCTTTACTCGCTCTTCCATGCTTAGGTGGCTTTGGTCGTTGTAGTAGCAATCTTCCGTGATGACACCGATTTGATGATCGCCTACTTTCGCGCGAAGCTCATTATAAATAGTGCTCGCGATCAGACTTTTTCCAGAAGCAGAAGCGCCAGCAATACCTACGATGACGCATTGATTATTATCAGACATTAGTTTGCACCCGATGATGATTTCTAGTCACATAAAAAGATAAACTGCCTGATTATAGGGAGTTCACCCCATAGTTACTAGTTGGAATTAGGGTTTAGTCATAAGTTTCTGCCTGCTCAGAGGATTAACCTCCGAGCAAACGTTAAAATGTGCAATTATCAACCAACAGGCATAGTAAACTTAGTTCACCATTGTAAAGCTAATCGCATCTGGTTTTGCTTTGCCTTGCCAAAACATCGTGCTACATACGCGATCGGCAAGTTGCTTATAATACCCTGCATGCTCACTTTCTGGGCGTCTTGCTACCGTTGGCACGCCAGCGTCAATATCTTCTCTCATAGAGATATGAAGCGGAATTTGTCCTAACAATGCTAAGCCAAATTCTTGCGACATTTTTTCAGCTCCGCCCATACCAAAAATATGCTCTTTCGCGCCACATTGACTACAAATGTGATAACTCATGTTTTCCACAACACCAATAACCGGGACATGGACTTTGTTAAACATTGCCGCTCCCTTCCTTGCATCGGCAAGGGCTAAATCTTGCGGTGTTGTGACTAACACGCTACCTGTTACCGGAATTTGTTGTGACAGCGTCAATTGAATATCCCCCGTACCTGGCGGCATATCAATCACCAAATAATCCAAATCTGGCCAATCTGTTTCAGTTAATAACTGCGACAACGCTTTTGAAGCCATTGGACCGCGCCATATCGCCGCTTCTGATTTATCCACCAAATAACCGATAGAATGAGTATAGATGCCGTGAGCAAAAATGGGTTCCATCCACTTGCCATCACGAACTTCTGGTTTAGCATCTTCTTGCCCCAACATCATAGGTACAGACGGACCATAGATATCGGCATCCAACAATCCCACTTTCGCCCCAGATTGAGCAATTGCCAACGCTAAGTTAACTGCGGTAGTAGATTTACCAACGCCACCTTTCGCAGAACTGACGGCAATGATGTTCTTAACACCCTTAACCGAGTTAGCCACTTGAGTTTCTAAAGCTTTAACTCCAAGGCGAATATTAAATGGGAATTCAGCCACTTTACCCGAGGCTTGCTGCTGTTTGATCCAGTCATGCAGTACGGTTTGAAGCTCATTACTTGCGAATGGCAACGTTATATCAATAGAACCCTGTGTCGTAATCGAAATTGCGCCATGAATATCTGCCCAGTTTTCCACCAACTGTGGATGTTGGAATTGGTTAAACCAGTGACAAAAATCTTGTTTTGAAGTGAACTGATGCATAAGCCCTCCTTTTAGATGTCATGCTACCACCGTCCAGGCTCAACCAGAACCCCAAAAAAACTAAGGCATTCCGCAGTTTGACACCTTGGAGTTAGTCAGTTCATGGGGTAGTATTATCCATCAAAATTTATTTATACCTATCAAGAAAAGCGAATATTAAGTATGGCAAACGATCCAAAAAACTTTCCGTCAAGGAAAATGCTGGTAACTTGTGCCCTTCCGTACGCTAACGGTTCGATCCACCTTGGTCATATGCTTGAGCATATCCAAGCGGACATTTGGGTTCGTTACCAACGCCTACGCGGCAACACTGTAAACTTCATCTGTGCTGACGATGCTCACGGCACGCCAATCATGCTTAAAGCGCAACAGATGGGTATTACTCCTGAAGAAATGATTGCCGCAGTTAGCGAAGAGCACCAAAAAGACTTCGCTGGATTTGATATCAGCTTTGATAACTACCACAGCACACACTCAGATGAGAACCGTGAGCTAGCGTCACACATTTATCTTGAGTTGAAGAAAAATGGCTTTATCTCTAGCCGAACTATCTCTCAGCTGTTCGATCCAGAAAAAGAGATGTTCTTACCGGACCGTTTCGTAAAAGGTACCTGTCCAAAATGTAAGTCTGAAGACCAGTACGGTGACAACTGTGACAACTGTGGTGAGACTTACAGCCCAACAGAACTGATCAATCCTAAATCTGCGGTTTCTGGTGCGACGCCAGTAATGAAAGATTCTGAGCACTTCTTCTTCGACCTGCCTCAGTTTGAAAGCATGCTAAAAGAGTGGACTCGCTCTGGCTCGCTACAAGCTGAAACAGCGAACAAAATGCAAGAATGGTTCGAATCTGGTTTGCAGCAATGGGATATCTCACGTGATGCGCCATACTTTGGCTTCGAAATCCCAGGAGAGAAGAACAAATTCTTCTACGTATGGCTAGACGCACCTATCGGCTACATGGGCTCTTTCAAAAATCTATGTGACAAGCGCGACGACCTAGATTTCGACGAGTACTGGAAGAAAGACAGCTCAGCAGAGCTGTACCACTTCATCGGTAAAGACATCGTTTACTTCCACAGCCTATTTTGGCCAGCAATGCTAGAAGGTTCTGGCTTCCGCAAGCCTAACAACGTATTCGTACACGGTTACGTAACCGTAAACGGCGCGAAAATGTCGAAGTCTAAAGGTACGTTCGTAAAAGCAAGCACTTACCTAGAGCACCTAGACCCTGAGTGTCTACGTTACTACTACGCTGCGAAGCTAAACAGCCGTATCGACGATCTAGATCTTAACCTTGAAGACTTCACTCAGCGCGTAAACGCTGACGTTGTTAACAAGATCGTTAACCTGGCATCTCGTAACGCAGGTTTCATCGCGAAACGTTTTGAAGGCAAACTGTCTGACAACTTTGCAGAGCCTGAACTTTACAACGAATTTGTTGCTGCTGCTGACCGTATCGCTGAGCTTTACGAAACGCGTGAGTTTGGTCGTGCAATCCGTGAAATCACGGCATTGGCAGACAAAGCTAACCAATACGTTGATGAAAAAGCACCGTGGGTTGTAGCAAAAGAAGAAGGCAAAGATCAGGAACTACAAGACATCTGTTCTGTCGGTATCAACCTATTCCGCGTACTGATGACTTACCTGAAACCAGTAATGCCATCGCTAGCTGCGCGTACTGAAGCGTTTCTAAACCAAGAGCTAACTTGGGAAAACATCGCTGCTCCACTAACAGGCCACGAGATCACTAAGTTCAAAGCACTGTTCAACCGTATCGATCCGAAGAATGTTGAAGCGATGATCGAAGCGTCTAAAGAAGATGCGGCGGCAGAAATGGCGGCGAAAGAGAAAGCTGAAGCGGAAAAGAACAAGGCTAGCCAAACCGAGCTAGACAAAGAACCAATCGCTGAAGAGATTGAGTTCGATGCTTTTGCCGCAGTAGATATGCGTATCGCTCGCATCATCTCTTGTGAAGAAGTACCAAAAGCCAACAAACTGCTTAAGTTCCAATTGGACATCGGTGGTGAAACTCGTCAGGTATTCTCTGGCATCAAGTCAGCTTACAAACCTGAAGAGCTAGAAGGCAAGCTAACAGTAATGGTAGCAAACCTAAAACCTCGTAAGATGAAGTTTGGTATGTCTGAAGGTATGATCCTAGCGGCAGGCCCTGGTGGTAGCGACCTGTGGATCCTTGAGCCACATGAAGGCGCTCAACCTGGTATGCGCGTAATGTAAGTTGTAGCTTTACAATCAAATTTAAAAAGTCCTCGCCAGTTCAGCGGGGACTTTTTTTGACTGAATTCACACTTTTGGGGAATTTGTGCACCAAACTTGTACAGCACCTCTCCCATCACAATCCTAAATTACTGTTTTAATAGAATTTAATTAGTGGCATCAAAACTGCAATCTTCCTTGTTAGGTCCAAACACTAACAAGGAGTTGGTTATGTTTGTTTTGATTTCCACACTATTGTCCATCGCTATTTTAGCTGGAATATATCACTTATCTTCTAAACGAGAGCAGCAACATGCGCGCAAATATCAGCTGTTAACATTGTTGCGAGATGTTGTTCACCTTCTGAGACACCACCGAGCTGCTACTCACTACTCGCTTCAATTCCAACAAAACGATCAACAAAAATTGGACGCTCTTCATGATGCTCTGACTAACAAGCTGCATCTTTTAGTCGAAACATCACGGTTTGAAAACAAACCCATGTATCGCGTATTACAGATTAAAGTAGGGAAACTACTTGAACAATGGAATGACCATAGTGTTGCAAGAAACCAGATGGAGCATGGTAAGTTAATTCGTCATTGCTTGTTTTTGATGGATGAAGTAACCATCGCATGGCTAGCGGTTGAGCAAAGAGATGACTTGCATAATGAGTATCACATGAACTGGCAAAACATTATGGATAGCTTGGAGACCCTGACTCAGTTACGAATCAGCATTCAAGATTTAGGAGAGCAAGGCGGAAATGAGCGTTTCAAAAATTATGCATCGGTCATGATGCGTAAGCTAAACCAACTAGCGGTTATCGCTCCACTTAGCATTACCTCTCCTGCTTCCACGCGCTCAATACAGACGCTAAATGAATACGTGACAGGGAGTCATGTCGACTTAACAGAAGCAGAGCTTTATGGCGTCACATCGGACTTGTCATTGACCATCTTCAATACTTACGACCATGTCCTTTCAGATGTCGTAGAGTCATTATATCTACCGTTACCCAGACTCTCACTAGCAGGATAAACGTTCCATACCTTATTATTGGTGCTTGGTTCGTCGCCGACTTATAAATAAAAACAAAAAAACCGCAGGCCTAAGGCACTGCGGTTTTCGTTTATTCAACTTGTCAGCGCTTAGCTGTCGTCTTCCGTGAAGTTCGTTGGTAATTGCTTTTTCATTTCGTTCCAGATCAACGCACTTTCCATACCATAATGACGAATCACTACTGGTAGTTGCTCACGCTGGCCACTTTCACAAGTTTCGAGCAATTGATGGTAAAACTTCAGAGCTAGCTCACGAGAAGCTGGATTTGAGAAGTAGTAGCTACCGACACGATCGTAGAGCTTCTTCAAACCATTAAAGATCAAACCGTAAATTTGATTTCCTGAATGGAATGCTAGGCGCTGGAAAAGCATATAATCGTAAAAGTTGAACGTTTTAGCAATCAAGATTTCTTGACGCTTCGCTTCATCTTTCTCGTTATCTTCTTTCACATTCTGCAGAACTTTTTCAGCATACGGCGAAGAAGCGATGAATTCGTCCCAGGAAGCCGCATTCATTAAAGCTTCACAAGATTCGATTACGTTCTTAATTGTACGCTCAGAGCCCTCTTTGTTCGCTTTAAATGCATAGCGCATAAAGATAGGACTGATGTTGGTACGTGCCGCAAGCAGATCTTCTACAATGTTTGTCGCATTATCAACGTCTAGCGTCATTAAAGTATCCAAAATATGCAGGCCAGAGGTCTCCATAAATTGGTTAACTTTCGTAGGTTTGCCGTGCTGGATAGTCAGCCATCCATCACGGGCTAGTCGTTGAAGAACCTCTCTTAAAGTCGTTCGAGTAACACCAATCAGTTCGGACAGCTCGCGCTCAGCAGGTAAAATTGAGCCTGGAGGAAAACGGCCGTTCCAAATGCTCTCGATAATATATTTTTCTGCGAATCCCGCAGGGCTTTTCGCCTTTATGACCATTCTACTTTTTATCCAATATTGATTTCTGAGGGTCGATACTACTCATCATACCACTACTTAGCGGTTTGAGAAAATTTACGATCAATAGTGGAAATGACTCCATAACATAGAGTTAATACTCTATATGTTGTGTCAATTTAAGAGGCTCTAACATGCGAGCGAAAGCAGTAAAATATGAATTTTCATTTAATTAAACAGCTCACAAATCTCGGAGAAATAAAGACAACCGTGTCACATTTTTATATTCAAAATATGAAAAATTACTTTGTATATCACAGTTAATATTCTTTCTTAATTTGCCTTTTCTCGTCACTGACCGTCATTTAAAATCCAAGAGGATTTTTTTAAGACTTTCATGGTATAGTAACGCCGTTTTGATCGCGTTATTACATTTAAAAAGTCATTTTAGTCGGTAGCATCACGTTTTGTTATTGACTAATAAATGCCTGAGTGTAGAGTTTGCGGTCGAAAGTGAGCGGTGCTTGAGTTCAGGGGAAGTAACTTGGCAAGACTACAATAAACAAAGGATTGTTGTTTTACTAAGTTATTGTTTTTAAAGACTAGTTAATAAGTCTAACAAACAGATACTTAAGCACTATTGTAGTGTCTATTCATAATTTTGTTATAAAGAGAATTATCATGCCGATATCGCTCGGAAACGCTTTTATCAAGAACTTCCTTGGTAAAGCGCCTGATTGGTACAAAGTTGCCATTATAGCCTTCTTAATAATTAACCCGATTGTATTCTTCCTAATAAACCCATTTGTAGCTGGATGGTTGTTGGTCGCTGAATTTATTTTCACGCTAGCAATGGCATTAAAATGCTACCCATTACAACCTGGCGGTTTACTTGCTATTGAAGCCATTGCTATCGGCATGACTAGCCCTGCGCAAGTTAAGCACGAATTAGTAGCAAATATCGAAGTACTGCTACTTCTGGTATTTATGGTTGCGGGCATCTACTTCATGAAGCAGCTATTGCTGTTCATTTTTACCAAAATTTTACTTGGCATTCGCTCTAAAACCCTACTATCACTCGCGTTCTGCTTTGCTGCGGCATTTTTGTCTGCATTTTTGGATGCCTTGACGGTTATCGCCGTTGTTATCAGCGTGGCGATCGGCTTTTACTCTATATATCACAAAGTAGCGTCTGGTAACCCTATCGGTGACCATGACCATACACAAGATGACACGATCACTGAACTAACGCGTGATGACCTAGAAAACTATCGTGCGTTTTTGCGCTCTTTGTTGATGCATGCTGGTGTAGGTACTGCCTTAGGTGGCGTAACCACGATGGTTGGTGAACCTCAAAACTTAATTATTGCAGACCAAGCGGGTTGGTTATTTGGTGAATTCCTAATCCGTATGTCTCCAGTGACACTACCTGTATTTTTCTGTGGTCTCATCACTTGTGCTTTAGTTGAAAAGCTTAAAGTGTTTGGCTACGGCGCGAAGCTTCCTAATAACGTTCGTCAGATCCTCGTCGATTTTGACCGTGAAGAGCGTAAAACGCGAACAAATCAAGATGTCGCAAAACTCTGGGTTCAAGGTCTTATTGCGGTTTGGTTGATCGTTGCACTCGCTTTGCACTTAGCGGCTGTCGGCTTAATTGGCCTTTCTGTGATCATATTAGCGACCGCATTTACTGGTGTCATTGAAGAGCACTCCATGGGGAAAGCGTTTGAAGAGGCCCTGCCCTTCACTGCACTGCTTGCAGTATTTTTCTCGATCGTTGCCGTAATCATTGACCAAGAGCTGTTTAAACCAGTCATCGATGCGGTGCTTGCCGTTGAAGATAAAGGTACTCAGCTAGCTCTGTTCTATGTGGCGAATGGCTTATTATCTATGGTGTCGGATAACGTGTTCGTTGGTACGGTTTACATCAATGAAGTAAAAACTGCACTCATTGAGGGTCTCATTACTCGTGATCAGTTCGACTTACTGGCGGTGGCAATCAATACTGGTACTAACCTGCCTTCTGTTGCAACGCCAAACGGTCAAGCGGCATTCCTATTCTTACTCACATCGGCTCTCGCTCCATTAATTCGTCTGTCTTACGGTCGAATGGTTATCATGGCGCTGCCTTACACCGTCGTTCTTGCGATTGTCGGTCTGATGGGAATCATGTTCTTCCTAGAGCCTGCAACAGCTTCTTTCTACGAAGCTGGTTGGATTTTACCTCATAGTGGTGATCTGACTCCCGTAGTATCCGGTGGTCACTAAAATTTGAGTTGATTAGGAAACTTATCCACGATAAAAAGCTCTGAGTATTCAGAGCTTTTTCTATTTCAGACAGGAACAAAAACGTGACTATTTTAAATTCACTTAACCAGTTTTCAAAGGGACGTTTATCGTGGCTACTGCTTCTGCTATTCGTCGTTTTCTTTGAAGCATGCGCCCTCTATTTTCAGCACGTCATGATGCTTGCACCATGTGTCATGTGTATTTATGAAAGAGTCGCGATGATGGGAGTGGGCGTCGCTGCAATGGTTGGTATATTGGCACCCAAGAACCCAATTTTCCGCTGGCTAGGTTTGATAGGCTGGGGATTAAGTGCTTACAAGGGTTTGTTACTTGCAATGCAGCACGTTGACTACCAGTTTAATCCATCACCATTCGCGACTTGCGATTTATTCGTCACATTCCCCAGCTGGGCTCCGCTCAATCAGTGGGTTCCTTGGATGTTTGAAGCATATGGTGATTGCTCTAAGGTTGTGTGGCAGCTCCTTGATTTATCAATGCCACAATGGTTAGTAGTAATTTTTGCAGGCAATTTAATCGCTTTGGCATTAATTGTAATTGCACAATTCTTCCCTGCAAAACGCGTTAATCCAATTCGTTAATCCTACTGACGCGTAAAAATTAACAAAAAGCCGACCATCTGGTCGGCTTTTTGTTAAGTGGATAGCGCGGCGATTCGCTTTAGCCGCGTGATTGACCACAGCACTGCTTGAATTTTTTTCCGCTCTCACAAGGACAGGGATCATTGCGCCCGATACCTTTGAATGGGTTTAGGCTTTGAGCTTTATTTCCTACCATCAACTCATCCGCGCCCAGCGCGACTTCACCGACCATTAAATCAAGCTGGTCGACTAAATCTGTCAGGGCCGGTGGCGTTTCAATACCTGCGTCGCGCATCTGTTGCTGCGTTGCTGGCTCATCGATAGCCAGCATCAAAGTGGTCAGTAATGCTTGCAGCATACGCTGTAATCCATCATTGAGCTCAACGTCCTGCCACTGTTCTTCAATCATTGGCCAAACAGACATAAAGCCTTCGGCAAAATCAGCAAGTTGTTCAGGTTCTTTGCCTGTTAGCTCTAGCACGGAATATTCGTTTCGTTGAATTCGGTTATGCTGCTTGTGAATTTGCTCTTCCACAGCTGGTTGAATCGCTTTGAATCCCTCACCTAATAGCGGCTCTAACCACTTTTCAGGAGCGAGTGGTTTTGTCGTCAGATTCGCAGCTAACACTGCGCCTTCGATAAATAGGCAAGATTCATCGACGTGAACTTCACCTTTTTCAATCAATGTGTATTGCATGACATCTGGTTTCCCATAAATTTGGCGGCATTATACCTCAGAGCTCAAAAGCACGTAACCTAACGTTGTGTGTTTGACTGCACTGGGCGCTTCGACTCTTTTAATGACAAACTTAACTTACATCGCTACAATCGCCCTCCTTTTTACCACCAAACTGTATTAGGCAAGCTATGCGAGTTGTACTAGGCCCAATGGAAGGCGTTTTAGATCATTTGATGCGCCAAATCCTGACCGAGATAAACGACTATGACCTGTGTGTTACGGAGTTTGTTCGCGTAATCGACCAGCTATTACCCGATCATGTATTTCACCGTTTATGCCCGGAGCTGTTGCAAGGTTCTCAGACTGCATCTGGTGTGCCAGTACATGTGCAATTGTTGGGACAAGAACCAAACTGGATGGCTGAGAACGCAATTAAAGCGGCAAATCTTGGCGCCAGAGGTATTGATATAAACTTTGGTTGCCCAGCCAAAATGGTCAACAAAAGTAAAGGTGGTGCAGCGCTACTCCAGCATCCAGAGCTCATTCACCGTGTTGTGAAAGCTTGTCGAGAAGCCGTTCCAGAAGCCATTCCCGTAACTGCAAAAATTCGTCTTGGCTGGGAGAACCCTGAAGATTGCTTTGAAATTGTCGATGCCATTCAGTCTGCTGGCGCAAATGAATTGACCGTACACGCACGTACTAAACAAGGTGGTTATAAAGCTTCTGAGATAAAATGGGATTACATCAACCAAATTCGCGAACGTTTCGATATCCCACTGATAGCGAATGGTGAAATTTGGAATTATGAAGACGGTCAACGTTGCATTGAAACGACTGGCGCTAACTCTTTGATGGTGTGCCGAGGCGCTTTCAATATCCCTAACTTAGGCAATATGGTAAAACATAACCACCAGCCAATGTCATGGCCCGAGGTGGTTGAGTTGCTCATCTATTACTCCAAGTTTGAGATGAAAGGCGATAAAGGCTTGTATTACCCAAACCGCGTAAAACAATGGTTCTCTTACTTACGTCAGGCTTATCCTGAAGCAAAAGACCTATTTAGAGAAATCAGAACGTTCAACAAAGCCGCACCAATTGTTGAGCATATTCAACGCTACCGCGATGACTTAAACTCTCAGGTTGCATAACTCCCGAACACAAAAAAGGACGAATATCTCGTCCTTTTTTGTATCTAAATCCTAGTAACAGATCTTATTTTTGCCGGTACTTTTGGCTTGATATAACTTTTCATCCGCCGCTTTAAACAATTCATCAAAGTTTTCTACTCGGCTCTCTTTACTAAACACCACACCGCCAGAGATCGTAAAGCCTTCTTTCGTTACGCGTGTCGAGCGCTCATCTATGGCCTTTTTTACTCTGTCTAAAATGAGTTTAATGCCCTCTGAATCTTCGTCATAAATCGCTAAAACGAACTCTTCGCCACCAAACCTTGAGGCAACATCGGTATGGCGAATATTTTCACGTATACATTTTGCAACAAGCTGAATTGCAGAATCACCGACATCATGACCATAGGTGTCGTTGATCTTCTTGAAGTTATCAATATCGAACACTGCTAAAGCAACCTGTTTTTTTGTCATCTTATTACGCCACACGGTTTGCATACCTCGACGATTCAATAAACTGGTCATTGGGTCTCTTGCTGCCAGTTCTTTAAAGTAACGTCGCTCGCTATGCATATTCACATAGAACAAGACGACGGTACTCAGCACGTAAATAAATAGTGCGACAATAAGGCTGTATTTTTCAAAAACCGCTAGGTTCTTAGCTTCATCCCAAAGGTTGTACTCGTAGTACATGCTGTGATTCGCACTCAATCGCTCTAATTCGACTGGTTTGATTCGTGTACTGTTTGAAGGAATGGATTGTAAATTGGAAACCAAATGAAACTGACCAACAAGACCTAGCGACGAAGCCATGAGCGTATTGATGTCAAAATCAATAGACAAAACACCTTGGTGTTCTCCTTTCTCATAGACGGGTACCGTCATACTAATGACTTGACCTTCCATCGAGTCCAACACTGGCCCTGGTCCAGCCAAGGTAATGTTCACTTTATCTTGCGCGGTTTTTTGCCAAAAAGGTCGGGCTTTTAGCGTTGACAAAAGTTCTCTCGTGAAATTTTTTGCGTAGGTATCGGGTGAGGAGATAACGTAACCGCGTTTGTCAATGTAATGGATTCCAACAATGTGCGATTCAATATCGTGCAGAAATGACAAGGACGGCGCAAAACCCGCCTTTTGTTCAGCTAACTGGTTAATCGTTGAACCTTGCTGGCATAAGCTTTCGTCCCCTACGATCATATAATCAAGGTCAACCGCAGGTAACCCTTCACTATAAACACTATCGAGTAATAACACATCTATAGGCCAAAGATAACAAAGCCCTTCTTTGACTAAAGAATTATGTTCTTCAAACAGTGGGTTAGCGTAATTGGTATAGTTGGTGAAGCTGTAATCTAAAGCCGTGAGTACTTTAATACCGCGAGACATTGCACGCTCGATACGCGAATACTCAGAATCGATATAGCGGTTAACCGCATCATAGTAATTTTTCGTTGTCACGAGTAAAACCACTACAAATAACGCCAGAGGAAAAAAGATGACAAATGAGAGGCTAAATCGCCTTTGGTTTACCATTGAGTACCATACATATGAAAGGTCAATAGTCTCTTATGACTGCTATTAAATTGATACTCGTTATCTGGTGACGCATGCAATGCAGCACCAGATAACAAGAGACCAAACAAATGTGTGCGCGCTGTTTGAGACCGTTTATATATTAAAGGAGTTTAATCAATATAGAGTGTGGTGTCACTTTAGTCGCCATAATTTGCAGCTCTGTGCAGACATATTGACAGAGATATGACCTTTATAATCAACCTGTTCTGTGTCATCTAACAACGATACAACTTGGCTAACCTCCAAGCCCAGTTGCCACATAGGTAAATCGATTGAACATTCATTACCACTGAGATTAATCATTACAACGACTGCTTCACGACCCAGTACACGTGCGTACGCCAACAGGTTGTTAGTGCAATGAAGCCATTGAATACAGCCCGACTGTAAAGGCTTACATTGTTTACGTATCTTGATCCATTGTTGGTAAAGCGATAGCCATTGTGAACTTTCAATTTCATTCCAAGGAAAACAGCGACGATTATCTGGGTCTAGACCTCCTTCTAGACCGACTTCACTCCCGTAGTAAATACAAGGCGTGCCAACGTAAGTCATAAGCATTGCTAGCGCGATGTTCATTTTACGCTTATCACCATCAACCAGTGTGATAAAACGAGCAGTATCATGACTATCGAGTTGATTTAGCTGCGATAGCTGATTCGAAAATGGAATTTTTGCTCTGGCTTCGTCCAACCATGCTTTAAACTCCAAACCATCAATGTTGATTGGTTCATACATAATATCTTGCTGCGCGATAAAAGCTCGAACTGGATGAGCAAAACCGTAGTAGTTCATCGCCCCATCCTCTTGATCACCTTGCAACCACTGCGTTGCTTCAAAAAAGTGCTCACCTAACACATAAGCATTCGGGTTTACTGACTTAGTCGCATTACGAAACGCTGCCACATAATGAGCATTGTTTTTCGCGCCGTCTCCTTCGCCAAGCATATGGATTACATCAAACCGCCAGCCATCAACCAAGTACGGTGGCTTCAGCCAATACTTGATGACAGAATCTTCACTTTGGTAGATGTAGTCGCGCACCTGTTCATTTTCAAAGTTCAGAACCGGTAAGTTACCAATGCCTTTCCAACCAATGTAGTGATTGGTTTCACCTTCGAAAAAGTAGTAATCACGGAACTTTGACTGCGGATTGCCATACGCTCCTTCTCCTTTTTGTTGGATATCAAACCAAGGATGATGCACTGACGTGTGGTTAAACACCGCGTCTAAGACAATCTTCATATTCTTACCACGGATTTTCTCACACAGTTCAGCAAACTGATCGTTGGTGCCGAGCATAGGGTCAACAGTGAAGTAATCGGTGGTGTCATATTTATGATTACTTGGTGAAGAAAAGATCGGGTTGAAATAAAGCGCAGTAACGCCGAGCTGTTCAAGATAGTCCAACTTTTGTTCTACACCTTTGAGGTCGCCGCCAAAGAATTCACGCGCCCCGGTATTTTGGTGAGAGCCTACCGCGTCTCCCCACGCCTTGACAATCGATGCAGAATCATACTGCGCATAAGCGTGGCGAATATCAGACTCACTTTTACTAGCAGAAAAACGGTCAGGAAAGATTTGATAGAAAACTTGCTCTTGGACCCAGCTTGGTGGTTGATGGTTTACATTCAACTTAAAGTGGAACTCTTTGGGTGGAATACGCTTTTGCACACCCCGTGCATCGAGCCAGTATTGTTGTCCGTCTTTGAGGATCTTAAACACATAATGTGTGACATCTCGATCTCGATTTGGTCGAAACGATGCCTCCCATAGTAACAATTCCCCAGCTGTTCCAATTTGAGCCATGTCGACCAGATATTCTTCATTGTCCGGCTCAATACGCACATAGACGGAATCAAAATCCAATGTCTCGGTTTTCAGCCTGACTGTAACTTGCTCGTCATTAAAAGCTAAACCATCAATAGTTTGACTATGAAAAATAAATGGCAGGTTCATTATGGGCACTCCTCGTCATCGGATATGCCACTATTTTATTGAAGAATTAGAGACAAGAAATCCTCCCTGCGAGTTGACATATCAGCCAATTTTCGCAAGGAGGATCACACTTAGTAGGCGTAGTGACTTGTCGGATACCGCTTAGTTCAACAAAAGACTGTCATCTGCCAGCTCTTCACCACGCACTTTGGAGAACATATCCAACAAGTCTGGTACTTGCATGTTAGCGCGCTGCTCTCCAGCCACATCAAGCACAATTTCACCTTGGTGAAGCATTACGGTCCTATCGCCACATGCTAATGCGTCTTTCATCGAATGCGTCACCATCATCACGGTTAAATCGAACTCATCGACAATACGTTTAGTTAAGTCGATAACAAACGCCGCCATACGAGGATCAAGCGCAGCCGTGTGTTCATCAAGCAACAACAACTTACTCTCCGATAACGTCGCCATCACAAGGCTAACGGCTTGTCGTTGTCCACCAGACAGCAACCCAATGCTATCGCCCAAGCGGTCTTCTAAACCAAGACCGAGGATGCTAATTCGCTCTTGGAACAGCTTGCGACGTTTGGTAGAGAGCGCCAACCCCCAGCTGCGTTTTTTACCACGCATGTGCGCTAGAGCCATGTTCTCTTCTATCGTCAGTTCACCACAAGTCCCGGCCAATGGATCTTGAAACACTCGGGCGCATTGCGTCGCACGTTGGGCAACCGTCTGCTTGGTGACGTCTTTGCCATCAATGATCACCTGACCACCTATCATCGGCGTCTCACCTGTCACCGCACCAAGCAACGTCGATTTTCCTGCGCCATTAGAACCAATCACGGTAAGAAATTGATGCTCTGGAACCTCTAAAGAGACGCCTTTCAATGCACGATTTTCCAAAATCGTCCCAGGGTTGAACGTGACCTGAATATTATTTAGTTCGATCATAATGCCTCCCCAGAACCATTTTTTGATGCCGCTTGTTTAGCATCAGTAACGCGTTGTTTCGCTCTCATGCTCTGTTTTAGCTTTGGAGCAATAAGCGCCACAGCCACCAATACTGCGGTAACCAGGTTGAGGTCTGAAGCTTGTAAACCAAACATGCCAGAGCTCAAAGCGAAAGCCACTGCAAGGCGATAAAGTACCGAACCGATGATGACCGCAAATACCGCAACCCAAATCTTGCGCCCGGGAATAAGGGTCTGCCCCAAAATCACAGCTGCCAAACCAACGACAATGGTGCCCACGCCAGAGGTCACATCCGCAAAGCTGTTCGTTTGTGCAAACAACGCGCCTGCGAATCCCACAAACCCGTTGGATAAAGCCAAGCCAAAGTAGGTATAAAAGCCAGTGCTCGCCCCTTGCGCAGAAACCATACGCGCATTCACACCCGTGGCTCGTAAACCAAGACCAAAGTCGCTGTTCAGCAGGCGAATGACAAAGAAAGCGGACAGAAGAACTAAGACCCCAACAACCAGAGGGCGAATAAACATCGCATCGCCCAATGCTTCAAACGGAGTGAGAATCGTATCCTCTCCAAGCAACGCCATATTAGGTTTGCCCATAATACGAATATTAATTGAAAATGCAGCGATCATGGTAAGAATGGAAGCTAACAGGTGTAAAATACCACACCGAACAGCCAGAAAAGCGGTTACCCACCCCGTCATACTACCAGCTATCATCGCCATTATTGTCGCAAGCCAAGGATTAATACCTGCGACAATCGCCGTTGCAGCCACCGCCGCTCCCATTGGAAAGCTGCCATCCACACTCAAATCGGGGAAATCGAGAACACGGAACGTAAGATACACACCCAGAGCGACTAGGCCATAAATCAAGCCAATTTCGAGTGCACCAAAAAAAGCAAATGCAGACATAACTGCTCCTTTCTGCATGCTCAGGCTGGCTAATACCAACCTGAACTTAAGACTTCTAACGTATACTCCCCTTCTTCTCTAGCAGAATGCTCTACACGAGAAATCCGGCGAGTATCAATTTTGGGGCAAGCGTCTACCAACCAACGTGACAGGCTTAACCCCAAAAAGCGTTACTTATTGCATGCTTGTCGCACGTTCAACCACAGAACTTGGCAGCTTGATACCGAGCTTAGATGCTGCGCTTTCATTAATTACAAGGTCAGAGCCCGTCGCGACTTTTACATCCAGCTTGCCTGGTTCTTGACCATCAAGAATCGCCGCCACGTAATCCGCGGTTTGTACACCAACCTGGTAGTAGTCAAAACCTAAGCCTGCAATAGCACCCTTTTCGACATACGACGTCGCGCCACCAAATACAGGTTTCTTCGCTTGATTCGCTGCCACAATCATCCCTTCAATCGCACTTGCAACTGTATTGTCTGTTGGGGCGTAAAGAATGTCTGATTTCGCTGCAATCGCTTGAGTCGCAGACTGAACATCAGCACTTTTTAGTGCGGTCGCTTCAACCACTTGTATGCCTTTTGCTTTTGCGCTTTCTTTTAATAATTCAACTAAAGTCACGGCATTAGCTTCACCGGGATTAAATACAACCCCGATGCTTTTCACCTGAGGAAGAATTTCTTGGATGAGATCGACATGCTGAGCAACGGGTGAAAGATCAGACAGGCCAGTTACGTTTTTGCCTGGTTGTTCCATCGACTTAACCAATTTCGCACCAACCGGATCTGTTACCGCAGTAAAGACAACAGGAATAGAGCGAGTAGCCGACACCAAAGCTTGTGCCGAAGGTGTCGCGATGCCAACTAACACATCAGGATTTTCACCGACGTACTGACGGGCAATTTGCACCGCAATCGCTGGATTACCCTGTGCGGTCTTATAATCAAATTCTAGATTTTTGCCTTCTTCGTAGCCTTTCGCTTTCAAACCATCAAGCAATCCTTGGCGCGTCGCGTCTAACGCCGGGTGTTCGACAATCTGTGAAACTGCGACAGTTGCAGTGGCGGCCAGTACATTGGTAGAAGAGAAAATAGCAGTAGCTGATAGAACGGCAGTGGCTAATAAACGTTTCGTTTTCATCATAACTCCTTGATGTGACTTCGTCCTTGTTTCACGAGCTTTCAATATGTGTATCGACTCGTGAATTCAAATGTTTGAAGGCGGTATTGTTGTGTTCATATAACTGTGCACTTCTTGCGCATCTTGTTTTTATTATTACTACTAAGTCTTAGTAAAGAAAAGAAAGATTTAACACTAAAGCAACATTTGTGATCGGGGGGACTTCTTCATCCGGAAAGAATCTTTGGTAAACAAAGCTTCGCTCGCTTCATCAACGACCGTCAAAGTAGGTAATAGAGGCAGGATCAAAAATGGAGCGGCCAGTGCACACTCCATTTCAAACAATTTAAATTAGAACCAACGCTCTAATGACGATTTATCGAGCTGGCGAAACGCTCGGTTCAGTATTATCGCAAGCTCTTTGTAACGAGGGCGAGCTTTGACAGGCTCTAAGGCAAAACCTGTTTCCACAATTTTTTGATGCAACTCCCGATACCAAGAGGCCAAAGAAGGCGGCAATTTCGTGTTGGATCGAGCACCAAGCCACCAAATGCCTTGAAGTGGCAAGCTAATCGCAAACAAGGCGACAACAATGGATTGAGGTAACGCGTGGTAATTGTTGAATGCCATTTGAGTGAGTACGCTGATCGCAGCAACGGCTGGCATGACTTTAATGCCAAAGCGAGTCGCCTTAATGATACGCTGTTCCGGAAATATGGCGCTTAGCTCTTTACGAACCGGCCAGATCTCCATGTAATTCTGGCCATCTTTCAGGCTATGGATCAATCCGACTTTATTACTCATACCGCTCTCTCACTAAAAAATAGTTGAACATTTCAACTGAAGGTACAAAAAATTGATGAAAGTTAATATTCTTTCAAATTTTTTTTGTTATCATTGCTTATTATCGCTATCCTTTGCAGACCCTCAATCTCATTGTTGCTGTTATTTACAATTTAAGCAACTCCGAGATATCTATCTGCACGGATCGCATCATAGTGATGGAAGGGTTCATCACTATTTCTTTATATGGAATTAGAACAATTTTTGACCAGGATTAGTACGCAGCCTTCTGGGTATCGGCTATTCTTGTGATTAATTTTTCATTCTTTAACTGATTTTTTATCAGACGAATAACAGGTAGTCATACATGTCTAAGCTAGTTTTAGTTTTAAACTGCGGTAGTTCTTCTCTTAAATTTGCCGTTGTTGATGCCGAGAACGGCGACGAGCACTTGTCAGGTCTTGCTGAGTGTCTTCACCTTCCTGAAGCTCGCATCAAGTGGAAACTTGATGGCAAGCACGAAGCTCAACTAGGCAATGGTGCAGCTCACGAAGAAGCACTAGCGTTTATGGTAGAAACTATTCTTGCTTCTAAGCCAGAGCTTAAAGCTAACCTAGGCGCAATCGGTCACCGTATCGTTCACGGCGGCGAGCAGTTCACTCAATCTGCACTAATTACTGATGAAGTTCTAAAAGGTATTCAAGACGCTGCAACATTTGCACCTCTTCATAACCCTGCTCACATCATCGGTATCGAAGCGGCTAAGAAAAACTTCCCAGAGCTGAAAAACGTTGCTGTATTTGACACTGCGTTCCACCAAACTATGCCTGAAGAGTCTTACCTATACGCTCTTCCATACAACCTATACAAAGAACACGGTATCCGTCGTTACGGCATGCACGGTACTTCTCACTTGTTCATCACTCGTGAAGTTGCAGGCCTACTAAACAAACCAGTTGAAGAAGTAAACATCATCAACTGTCACCTAGGTAACGGCGCATCTGTATGTGCGATCAAGAACGGTCAATCTGTAGACACTTCTATGGGTCTTACTCCACTTGAAGGTCTGGTAATGGGTACTCGCTGTGGCGACATCGACCCTGCTATCGTCTTCCACCTACACGACGCTCTAGGTTACTCTGTTGATCAAATCAACACGATGCTAACTAAAGAGTCTGGTCTTCAAGGTCTAACTGAAGTGACTTCTGACTGTCGTTTCGTTGAAGACAACTACGGTCAAAAAGAAGAAGCAACACGCGCAATGGACGTGTTCTGCCACCGTCTAGCTAAATACGTTGCTGGCTACACTGCTTCAATGGAAGGCCGTCTAGACGCAATCACTTTCACTGGCGGTATCGGCGAGAACTCTGGCCCTATCCGTGAAATGGTTCTAAACCGTCTTGGCATCTTCGGTATCGAAGTAGATAGCGAAGCTAACCTTAAAGCTCGCTTCGGCGGCGAAGGCGTTATCACGACTGAAAACAGCCGTATCCCTGCAATGGTTATCTCTACTAACGAAGAGCTAGTCATCGCTGAAGACACTGCTCGCCTGACAGGTCTTTAATTGAATTCCTGGCTAGCCACTCGGCTAGCCAGATTTTCATTCAAACGAATTTCTTAGGGGCTCAACTCCTATTCTTCGAGCTTCATGGAATAAGAGTTGAGCTTTTATCCCCCAAATAGCTAAAGGTACTCTACGAATGTCTCGTACTATTATGCTTATCCCTACTAGCGCAGGCGTTGGCCTAACAAGCGTTAGCATGGGTGTTCTTCGCGCTATGGAGCGTAAAGGCGTTAAAGTTTCTTTCTACAAGCCAATCTGTCAGCCACGTTCAGGTGGTGATCAGCCAGATCTGACTTCAACTATCGTTGGTCGTAACAGCGATATGAAGATCGGTGAACCAATGGCGATGTCTGTTGCTGAAAGCCTAATCGGTAACGACAACATGGACGAGCTGCTAGAAACCGTTGTTGAACGTTACAACCAAATCAACAAAGACGCAGACGTTACGCTAATCGAAGGTCTTGTACCTACTCGTAAGCACCCATTTGCAAACCAAGTAAACGCGGAAATCGCGGCAACACTTGGTGCAGAAATCGTGCTAGTTGCGACTCCAGGTACTGATAACCCTGCGCAACTGAAAGAGCGTATCGAAGTAGCATGTTCTAACTTCGGCGGCACTAAAAACAAAAACATCTCTGGTGTTATCATCAACAAGCTAAACGCTCCTGTTGACGAAGCTGGCCGTACTCGCCCTGACCTATCTGAAATCTTTGACGATGCAGACAGCGCGAAACAAAACGAATTGAAAGTGATGGAAATTTTCAACACTTCTCCAATTCGTGTACTAGGTTGTGTGCCATGGAGCATTGATCTGATTGCGACTCGTGCAATCGACATGGCTAAACACCTGAACGCAGATATCATCAACGAAGGTGACATCAACACTCGTCGCATCAAGAGCATCACTTTCTGTGCACGTTCTCTGCCAAACATGATTGAGCACTTCAAACCGGGCTCTCTACTTGTTACTTCTGCAGACCGTCCTGATGTTATCGTTGCTGCTTCTCTTGCTGCAATGAACGGTGTGGATATTGGTGCTGTACTGCTAACTGGCGGTTACGATATCCCTAGCGAAATCGAAGGCCTATGTAAACCAGCATTCGACACTGGTCTACCTATCTTCAAAGCACAAGGTAACACTTGGCAAACGTCTCTAAACCTACAGAGCTTCAGCATCGAAGTACCTGCAGACGATAAAGAGCGTATCGAGTTCATCAACGAACACGTTGCTGGCCACATCGACGGTAACTGGATCGAGTCTATGACTGAAGGCACTCAGAAGTCTCGTCGTCTAAGCCCACCAGCGTTCCGTTACCAGCTAACTGAACTTGCTCGTAAAGCAGGTAAGCGTATCGTTCTTCCAGAAGGTGACGAACCACGCACTGTTAAAGCAGCAGCAATCTGTGCTGAACGCGGCATTGCAGACTGTGTACTTCTAGGTAACCCAGATGAAATCCGTCGCGTAGCGGCTCAACAAGGCGTTGAGCTAGGTACTGGTGTAACCATCATTGATGCAGATGCTGTTCGTGAAAACTACGTTGCTCGCCTAGTTGAGTTGCGCGGTGCGAAAGGCATGACTGAAGTTGTGGCTCGTGAGAAGCTACAAGATTCAGTATTCCTAGGCACAATGATGCTTGAGAACGACGAAGTTGACGGCCTAGTTTCTGGTGCTGTTCACACTACGGCGAACACTATCGTTCCTCCGTTCCAAATCATCAAGACGGCACCAAATGCGTCTATCGTATCTTCAGTATTCTTCATGCTTCTGCCTGATCAAGTACTGGTTTACGGTGACTGTGCAATCAACCCAGATCCAACTGCTGAACAGCTTGCTGAAATCGCTATCCAATCTGCTGACTCTGCAGCAGCATTCGGTATCGAACCACGCGTTGCAATGATCTCTTACTCTACTGGTGAATCTGGTAAGGGTGCAGACGTTGATAAAGTACGTGAAGCAACAAAACTGGCTCAAGAGAAACGTCCTGATCTTATCATTGACGGTCCTCTACAGTACGACGCTGCTATTATGGAAAACGTTGCTGCTTCTAAAGCACCAAACTCTCCAGTTGCAGGTAAAGCGACAGTATTTGTATTCCCAGACCTAAACACGGGTAACACAACTTACAAAGCGGTACAACGTTCAGCTGACCTAGTATCTATCGGTCCAATGCTGCAAGGTATGCGTAAGCCTGTAAACGACTTGTCTCGTGGCGCGCTAGTAGACGACATCGTGTACACCATCGCTCTAACAGCTATCCAAGCAGACCAAGAAGCTAAATAATCGCTTCTAACATCTAGTTGGATATAGATACAAAGCCCTCGATTCGTCGAGGGCTTTTTCTATTGCTGGCCAGAACACTTATTTGTTTTTTATACCAATCACTGGACAACCTATAATTACTGGTGCACAAAGCTTTTCTTCCTATCGCCCCCCATACCTAATCGACATTGCTCGTGCTTGTTCTTACACCGATTGACCCACTCCCCAAAATGCATTGGCTCCAAAGCAGCACGGTCCCTGTTCAATTTATCGACATTATTTACGTTTTAGCTAAACTTTTTTGCTAGGAAATACGTAAAAGCTACTGCAATGCACAAACTCATTGACTGCTAAGGAATATATATGAAGGATTTCATCAATACATCACTGATAAAGTTTGGTTTAGCTGCGTTTCTGATTAGTTTTTCTTCATTCAGCTTTTCCGCCCCGAGTATTAAAGGCGTCGATCAAGATATGTCCGGAGGAACGGTGACCGCTGAAATGGCTCATGCTGATGACAATGGGTGGATGGTTGTCCACCGAACAGACGAATCAATGAAGCCTGGTCCTGTTATCGGCTACGCTCCGTTAAAAATGGGAAAGAATGAAAACGTAAATGCAATTTTGATGGAACCAGTAGAATCAGGCGATATGCTGATGTTAATGGTCCACGGAGAGAAAGGTGGCATGAAGACTGGTGTGTTTGAGTATACGCTCGGCGTTAAAGAGGACGGTCCTGTAAAAGTGGACGGAAAGCTAGTGATGGACATCGTACGCGCTAAGTAAGGTGGCGATGAATGAAAAAGTAAACTTCCTACTCCCGGTATTTAGATGACACAAAAGTACTTAACGGCATTGCTAACCGTTAAGTACTTTTTCATTTGCGATGGAAGCAGCAAACTAGCCAATCCTTTCTCTTCCATGAGGAGTATTTAGGTCTAAATCAGGCCCTTTTGGTACAACTTGCGTCGGATTAATCCCAGTGTGGCTGAAGTAGTAGTGGCGTTTAATGTGATAGAAATCCGTCGTATCTTCGACGCCTTTTACTTGATACAACTCTTTTAAGTAGCCTTGTATATTTTCGTAGTCTGCGATGCGCTGCTTGTTACACTTGAAATGCCCCACATACACCGCATCAAAACGAATAAGAGTCGTAAACAAACGCCAATCCGCCTCAGTAATTGTGTTCCCTGCTAAGTAACGATGCGTCGCTAGGTGAGCATCGATTTTATCTAACGCATTAAACAAAGAATCAAACGCTTCTTCATACGCCTCTTGCGTAGTCGCGAAGCCACAACGATACACTCCGTTGTTGACATTCGGATAAACAAAATCGTTCCACTCATCAATAACGTGTTTTAGATGTTCTGGATAGTAGTCGTCGTGATTCCCTGTTAACGCATTGAACTCCGAGTTAAACATGCGAATGATCTCTGACGACTCGTTTGACACAATAGTATTGGTCTTTTTATCCCAAAGTACAGGCACGGTTACGCGGCCCGTGTAATCGGGTTTGGCCTGCGTGTAAATTTGATACATGCGCGTGTGACCAAACAATGGCTCAGGAAGCCCCATTTGCCAACCTTGGCTGAGCATATCAGGGCAAACGACCGTGACATCAATATGTGGTTCTAAACCTTTCAGCTTGCGGAAAATGAGGGTTCGATGTGCCCAAGGACAAGCAAGAGAGACATACAAATGGTATCGACCGGACTCTGGTGTAAACTCCGCATCAGGGTCGTTTTTAACCCAGTTACGGAATCCGGCATCTTCGCGCACAAATTTGCCACCATTTGATTTTGTGTCATACCAGACATCTTGCCAAACACCTTCAACCAACTTACCCATGATTGCTCTCCTCTCGTTCTGTTTGTGTCTATATTAGCGTTTCCTATCAAACAGAGAATCATCGAACTTAGGACATCATGTTCAAGAAATTCGAATGTATAAATCAGACACATAAAAAAAGCGCGACCCGATGAAGGTGTCGCGCTTAAGCCCGTCACAGGCTGAATTTATACACTAACGTGTAAACAAGATACCGCGTGAACGTCATTACCTAAAATGGTTGGCTTCGTCTTCGCACACTCTTCGGTTGCTTGTGGGCAACGAGTGCGGAATACACAACCCGACGGTGGGTTGATAGGTGAAGGAAGATCACCCTCTAGCATTTGGATTTTCTTATTGCGCTCAATATCCGGGTCCGGGATCGGAACCGCAGACATCAGCGCACGCGTATATGGGTGCTTAGGATCAGCAAACAGAGCCTCGGCCTCGCCAAGTTCCACGGCATTACCTAAATACATAACTAAAACGCGATCTGAAATGTGTTTAACGACAGACAAGTCATGCGCAATGAATACCAGAGAAAGCCCTAACTCTTTTTGAATCTCTTTAAGCAGGTTAACAACCTGAGCTTGAATAGATACATCAAGCGCCGATACTGGCTCGTCACAAATGATCATCTTAGGCTTAAGGATAAGCGCACGCGCTATCCCGATACGCTGACACTGACCACCCGAGAACTCGTGTGGGTAACGGTTAATCACGTTAGGTAATAGGCCAACTTTCGCCATCATCTCTTTAACGCGATCTTTCACTTCCTGCTTAGACAGTTCTGGATAGAATGTCTCAAGAGGTTCAGCGATGATATCACCAACAGTCATACGCGGATTCAGCGATGCCAATGGGTCTTGGAAAATCATCTGAATTTCTTTACGCGTCTCACGGCGCTGAACGCTTTTCATTTTAGTAAGGTCTTGACCCAACCAAACTACTTGGCCGTCAGTAGCTTCAACCAGACCAATGATGGCACGAGCAAACGTCGATTTACCACAACCTGATTCACCTACTACACCAAGCGTTTCCCCTTCGTATAGTCGAACGTTCACGCCATCTACCGCTTTCAGGCTCGAAGGCTTTGACCACGGCCATGCCGACTTTGAGGCAATGCTGAAGTGAACTTTCAGCTCAGAAATGTCCAGAATTAGTTTTTTGTCTACTGCGTTCATTTGTTCCAAGCCTCCCATTCAGAAAAACATGCACGCTGACGACCATCACCAAATGGTGTCAGAATTGGCGCCTCGCGCTTACAACGATCCATCACACGGTGACAGCGCTCTTGATAAGGGCAGCCCGGCGGTAGACGAAGCAAGTTTGGTGGATTACCAGGAATGGTCGGCAGAATTTCACCCTCAGTATCGAGGCGAGGAATCGCCTTCAGCAGCCCCTCCGCATAAGGATGGCTTGGATTGTAGAAAATTTCGTTTACGTTACCGTACTCCATAGTACGGCCTGCATACATCACCAGCACCTTGTCACACGAACCTGCAACCACACCAAGATCGTGCGTGATCATGATGATCGCTGTGTTGAACTCAGATTTCAGCTCATTCAACAAGTCCATGATCTGTGCTTGTACCGTCACATCAAGTGCTGTTGTTGGCTCATCGGCAATAAGCAGTTTAGGACGACATAACAACGCCATCGCGATCATTACACGCTGACGCATACCGCCTGAAAACTCATGCGGGTACATCGTGATACGCTTACGCGCTTCAGGGATTTTTACCGCTTCCAGCATGCGTACTGATTCTTCAAATGCTTCCGCTTTGCCCATGCCTTTGTGCAGCATAAGCACTTCCATCAACTGATCACTCACTTTCATGTAAGGGTTCAGTGATGTCATTGGGTCTTGGAAGATCATTGCGATCTGTTCCGCACGCACTTTGTTCAGTTCTTTTTCTGGTAAGTTTAGGATTTCTTTGCCTTCAAACTTTGCGCTACCAGAAATAATACCGTTCTTAGCCAAAAGGCCCATGATTGCGAATACGGTTTGAGATTTACCTGATCCCGACTCTCCAACGATACCTAAGGTTTCGCCTTGGTTTAGAGAAAAGTTCAAATCGTTTACTGCGGTTACGATACCATCTTGCGTGGTGAATTCGACGCGCAGATCTTTGACATCTAATAAGCTCATCATTGCTTCCTTAATCTTATCTTTTAATTATCTGTCTTTTGGATCCAGCGCATCGCGCAGGCCGTCACCAACGTAGTTGAAGCAGAATAGCGTCACAACCATGAACACTGCTGGGAATGCCAGCTGCCAGATTGCTACTTCCATTGTCTGTGCACCTTCTTGTAGAAGAGCGCCCCAACTTGTCATTGGTTCCTGAACACCAAGACCAAGGAATGATAGGAATGATTCCGTTAGAATCATACTTGGGATAAGCAGCGTAGAGTATACCGCTACAATACCCAGTACGTTCGGTACGATATGACGAGTAATGATTTTCCAGTTGCTTACACCACACACATGTGCCGCTTCGATAAACTCCTTGCTACGTAGACTAAGAGTCTGACCACGTACGATACGCGCCATATCTAGCCATGCGATAGCACCAATCGCAACGAAGATCAGCATGATGTTACGACCGAAGAATGTTACCAGTACAATCACCAGGAACATAAACGGTACCGCGTATAAAATTTCTAGAATACGCATCATTACGCGGTCAACTTTACCGCCGATGAAACCAGATGCTGCGCCGTAGAGCGTACCAATCAGTACCGCTACAAATGCACCCATAACACCTACCATCAACGAAATACGACCTCCAATTAGCGTACGCACGTATAAATCACGGCCTAAGCTGTCAGTACCAAACCAATGGTCAGCATTCGGTGCAACGTGCATCGCGTACCAGTCAGTATCATCAAATGTGTACGGAGCGATCATTGGCAGGATAATAACCGCCAACGTCATTAGAACAAGAAGGAATAAGCTCACCATCGCCGCTTTGTTGCGCATGAAACGGATACGAGCATCTTGCCAAAGACTGCGACCTTCAATCTCCAAGTTTTCGGAGAATTTCTCAATCGCTTCTAGGTTTTCTTTTTTCGTTAACATAACCAAACGTCCCTGTTAGTAGCGAATTTTCGGGTCAATCATCGCAAGTAAAATATCTACAATCGCGTTGAATAGAATGAATAGGAAACCAATCAGAATGGTTACCCCCATTACTAGCGAGTAGTCACGGTTAAACGCAGCGTTAACGAATAGTTTACCAATACCAGGCAGACCAAAAATGGTTTCGATAACAACGGAACCGGTGATGATACCTACGAAAGCTGGGCCCATGTAAGAAACAACAGGGAGAAGTGCCGGCTTAAGAGCGTGTTTGATAATGATATAACGGTAACTTAGACCTTTAGCACGTGCCGTACGAATAAAGTTACTGTTTAGGGTTTCGATCATCGAACCACGCGTGATACGAGCAAAGGTAGCAACATACAGTAGCGACATACCAATAACAGGAAGCACTAAATACTGCCAGCTACCATCTTGCCAACCGCCCGCAGGGAAGATATTCCAATGAAGCGAGAATATGTAGATAAGCGCAGGCGCTAATACAAAGGATGGCATTACGACACCAAGCATCGCAGTCGACATAATGGTGTAATCAATCCAAGTATTTTGCTTGAGCGCAGCAATGGTACCGACGGTAACCCCCATTATCAAAGTAAAGATAAAGGCGATGAAGCCCACTTTAGCCGAAACAGGTAAGGCAACCGCGATCAGCTCGTTTACTGAGTAATCAAGGTATTTAAATGACGGTCCGAAATCACCTTGGATAACATTGGTCAAATACGTGGTGTATTGTTCAAATACAGGTTTATCCAAGCCATATTTAGCTTCGATATTTGCCATTACTTCGGGTGGCAATGGACGCTCTGTCGAGAAAGGGTTTCCCGGTGCAAAGCGCATAAGAAAGAAAGATACGGTGATCAAAACCAACATTGTTGGGATCGCCTCAAATATCCTTTTTGCGATGAATTTAAGCATAAACTCACTCTTTCAGTCTGTGACAGTTAAATTAAAGAAGTCGTCCAATTCTTTTGGACTAAAGATAGGCGCTACATGCAATTTCTCACATGTAGAGCCTCATTTTTATAGTTCTATCGAGTTACGAATTACTCTGTGATGTAGAGATCTTTAGAGTAAATCTTGTCTTCCGCGTTATTTATTGGGAAGCCACCAACTTTCGGTGATAGTAGACGTGATTTCACGTACTGGTAGATAGGTGCGATTGGCATATCTTTTGCCATCAACTTCTCTGCTTCTAGGTAAAGCGCTTGACGCTCTTCGTCAGAAGTTGAAGCAAATGCTTTGTTCATGATCGCATCGTACTCTTTGCTGTCGTAGTGAATACCACCAGTAGTGTTATTACTCATCATCAGCGTTAGGAAAGATGAAGCTTCGTTGTAGTCGCCACACCAACCTGCACGAGCAACCTCAAAGTTGCCAGAATCTTTGGTAGATAGGTAAGTTTTCCACTCTTGGTTTTCTAGCGTAACGTCTAGACCAAGCGTCTTCTTCCACATTGAACCCAGTGCAACCGCAAGTTTCTTGTGGTTCTCTGATGTATTGTATAGAAGGTTAAATTCAAGAGGGTTGTCTGCGCCGTAACCCGCTTCTTCCAATAGACGCGCAGCTTCTGCGTTACGCTCTTCTTGCGTCATTTTGCCGTATGCAGGAATTTCTGGGTTGAAACCTGCCGTAATTTCAGGTGTTAGGAAGTAAGCTGGCTTTTGACCTTGACCTAAAATCGCATCAGTCACAATGTTACGGTCAATCGCATAAGAAATCGCTTTACGCACACGAACATCATCAAACGGCTTTTTCTTCGTATTGAAGATGTAGTAGTAAGTACATAAGTTACCGGTTACAGACACTTCTTGTGGGTGCTCTTTCTTCAGACGCTTGAAGTGCTCTGTAGGCAGCTCGTTCGTGAAGTCGATTTCACCCGCTAGGAAGCGGTTCATTTCCGCTACTTGGTTCTCGATTGGTAGGAAAGTAACTTGGTCAAGCGTCGTGTTTTCGTTGTCCCAGTACTGTTCGTTACGTTTTAGAACCAAACGCTCGTTTACAACCCAGTTGTCAACAACATAAGCACCGTTACCTACAAAGTTCTCTGGCTTCGTCCATTGATCGCCGAACTTTTCAACAGTTGCTTGATGAACAGGTTTCACTGTCGTGTGGCCCATCATCATTACAAAATATGGTACTGCAGTATCTAACTCAACCACTAACGTGTGATCGTCAACCGCTTTAACACCTAACTCGCTCTTATCTTTTTTACCCGCAACAATGTCTTTTGCGTTCTTCATCTTGGTGTATTCCATGTACCAAGCATATGGAGAGGCGGTTGCTGGATCGACTGCGCGTTGGAAGCTGTAAACGAAATCACCTGCAGTGACAGGATCACCGTTTGACCATTTTGCGTCTTCACGTAAGTGGAAAGTGTATGTTTTGTTGTCTTCAGTTTCCCAAGATTCTGCAACACCAGGGATAGTGTTACCGTCCGCATCTTGGTTTACAAGGCCTTCAAGAAGATCGCGAATCACGTGGGATTCTGGAACACCTTGAGATTTATGAGGGTCTATTGTCGCAACTTCTGTACCGTTACCACGCACCAATTCTTGAACAGCAGCAAGTTTTGGCTCTTTAGAATCAGATTTAGCTTCAGGGGCTGGAGCCGGAGCAGGCTCAGCAGCTTGTTTCTCCGCAGGCTTTTCACCACAACCAGCTAGAGCGAGAGAAAGACCAGCACCAATAAATAAAGCGCGCGTGATTTTATTCTTATACATGCGTAAAACTCCAAATTTTTTCGTTAGCATCCATGACTTCTTTGTAAGGGCCTGGAACGGTCAGAGTTTTAGATTTTTTTAGTGCACTTTCTGAGCACAAAAGTCTAAAACCTTACAAAGACTGCGGCACACATTAGCAATCATTGAAGTAATTTGCCATAAAAATGTAGCAAAAAAACCAATAATGCTGACTAAACCACACATATCTAGCAGTAAACTCTAACCCCAAAGCATTCACCAGCCAAATAAAGACCAGAAGCGACATTTAACAGGCGAAACTTTCGATTAATCTGAGTTTAAACCATTTACTAGCATCTTATGCTAGATATTTACACATCATTTAACATTTATGACAAATCAAGTCTAACAAATAATTGTTTATATATTGGGCAAAAAACTTTTATTGTGAAGAATATCACCAGACAAAAGATAGGAAATATTGAAACAAAGTGAGCAATACAATGAAGATAAATACAAAAAAAGCTAAGTACCATTAGCACTTAGCTTTTTTCACTAGAATGCGGGTTAGTTCTATTTTTCCCAACGCTGTGCAGCTTGATGATCGGTGTCGCGCGACTCAACCCAACGATCTTCATTCGTCGTACGCTCTTTTTTCCAAAATGGAGCTTGGGTTTTCAGATAATCCATGATGAACTCGCACGCATCAAATGCCGCGCCGCGGTGCGCACTGGAAACGCCCACAAATACAATTTGATCACCGCTATCCATGTCTCCGACGCGATGAATCACGCGTACACCTAATAGTGGCCAGCGAGACTCAGCTTGATCACAAATGTCGCTCAAGCTCTTCTCTGTCATCCCCGGATAGTGCTCTAGATGTAAACCAATGACATTATCCCCAAGGTTCATATCTCGAACTTTACCAACGAATGTAACGACAGCACCGGCAGCCGTCCCTTCAGATAGACGTTGATATTCTTGCTCAACCGAAAAGTCTTCAATTTGTACAGAAACACGAGAATCCATCTTAACCCCCAGTTACCGGCGGGAAAAACGCAACTTCGTCACCTGCTTTTACTTGTGTATCCAGAGGGACGATGGATTGGTTCACTGCAGCAAGTAGCTTTCCTGGCTCGAGCGCTAAATCCCACTTGCCATCTTTCTTAGTGCCTTCTTCCACTAGATGTGCACGAATTGATTCAACCGTTTCAAACGGCCCGTCTAACTCGACACTGTCGATGCCAATCAGCTCGCGAGTTTGAGCAAAGAAAAGTACTTTAATCATGATTCCACCTTAAAGTGACCAGATTTACCACCCGTTTTCTCTAGTAGACGAACTTGACCAATGACCATGTCTTTTTGTACTGCTTTACACATATCGTAAATCGTTAGAGCAGCAACGGAAGCTGCCGTGAGCGCTTCCATTTCCACACCAGTTTTACCCGCAAGTTTACATACTGATTCGATGCGAACTTTGTTTTCTGCTTCGATAGCTTCCAGTTGAACTTCAACTTTAGAGAGTAGTAGCGGATGACAAAGTGGAATCAAATCCCAGGTTTTCTTCGCAGCTTGAATACCAGCAATACGAGCCGTCGCAAATACATCACCTTTGTGGTGCTGGCCAGAGACAATCAGTTGAAGTGTTTCTGGGGCCATGTGAACAAATGCTTCAGCACGAGCTTCACGAACCGTCTCCGTTTTTGCTGACACGTCAACCATGTTTGCTTCGCCAGAAGCATTGATATGTGTAAATTGGGTCATTGTTTTTCCTTCGCTTTTAGGAAAGGTTATACAGATAGGTGTGGCATGAAGTTACAAGGGCGATGACTTGCATCCAACTGCTGTTTAATAATTTTTGTCCAGCCTGTACGACACGCACCCGTTGAACCTGGCATTGCGAAGATCACGGTGTGGTTAGCAAAACCTGCAATCGCACGAGACTGAATGGTAGACGTACCGATCTCTTCGTACGACACCATACGGAACAACTCACCAAAACCTTCAACTTCTTTATCAAATAGAGGCTTAAGTGCTTCTGGCGTGCTATCACGTGAGGTGAAACCTGTACCGCCAGTAATCATGATCGCTTGTACGCTTTCATCAGCAATCCATTGAGAAACAATCGCGCGGATCTTGTACATGTCATCAATAACAATTTGCTTGTCTACTACGTTGTGACCCGCTTCTTGAGCATGCTCAGCTAGGTAACGACCAGAGATATCGTTTTCTTCAGTACGAGTGTCAGATACCGTTAGAACGGCAATATTTGCAGGTTGGAATTTGCTTTCAGCGTGACCCATTTGTTCACCTATTCTCTTAATTAGCTTTGATACGCTTGGTATCGATTCGGAAAAAGTTAGAGCCAGCTTATCACTAAGCTCGCTCTAAAAGTTGAATGAAGTTAGCCGCCGATAGACGCGAGGTGTGGCGTCATACCAGTATTGCCATCATGCAAGAAATGGCTTACCGACTTGGTTTGTAACTGCGCCTGGATACGTTCAATAAGCTCACTCTCTTGCTCATCACGTTCCAAAAGATCACGCAATTCTACACCATGGTCTCCAAACAGACATAGGTGCAGCTTACCCATCGCAGAAACGCGCAGTCGGTTGCAGCTTTCACAAAAGTCTTTTTCATAAGGCATGATAAGACCTATTTCACCCTTGTAATCAGGATGAACAAATACTTGCGCAGGACCATCATTATGCGAGCGCACTTTCAGCAACCAACCATTTGCAATTAGCTGGTTACGAATTGCCACTCCGGATACATGGTGCTTATTAAATAGCTCATCCATCTCACCCGTTTGCATCAACTCAATGAAACGCAGTTGGATTGGACGATCTTTTATCCAGTTAAGAAACGCTGGCAGCTCGTGATGGTTCAGATCTTTCATCAACACCACATTAACTTTTACTTGCTCATAACCGACCTCGAACGCACGTTCGATACCATTCATGACTTCAGTAAACTTATTTTCACCTGTGATTTGATGAAACATACGCGGGTCAAGGCTATCCACACTGACATTAATGTGGGTTAAACCCGCTTCACGCCAATCTGCGACTTGTTTTGCCATGCGATAGCCATTGGTTGTCGTTGCAACTTTTTGAATGCCAGGCGTCGCCGCTACTGAATGGATAATGTCGGTAAAATCTTTGCGTAAGCTAGGCTCACCACCAGTGATGCGCACTTTTGACGTGCCACAATCAGCGAATGCTTTTACGACCCGTTTGATTTCAGGGAGAGATAAAAAAGACGAGTTTTTATTGCCCGAAGGCTTATAGCCATCAGGAAGGCAATAGGTACATTTGAAATTACATACGTCGGTCACAGACAGACGCAAGTAATAAAACTTACGATGAAATTTGTCTTCGAATTGTTGCGCCACGGAACACCTTTCCAAACACGGGAGGCATGGCCATTTCCAATCATGCCCTTGTGACAGTATGCCACTGGCTCAAAACGCTTATCCAAGGACTTAGCAATAGTGAGCTCGGAGTTATGGCAACCAGAGATATGAAATCTCTGATAGCTTTGCGGTGTAAAATACTTAATATTTGTAATGGAATCCAGACTTGAGTGATAAAAAACTCTCTAGAGACACAATTTACCGCTAAGTGAGTACCTTTAAGACACTCCTTAAGATAAATTGTAGCCGTTTTTTATTAGATTATTAGAAGAACATAATGAATATCTACACAGATAAAAAAGTGGTCGCTGTTGGCGGTGGTCATGGCTTAGGTCGAATGCTGGCCGCATTACGAGATTTTGGCAGCAATGCAACTGGGATTGTTGCCACGACTGACAATGGTGGTTCAACAGGAAGAATTCGTCACTGCCAAGGAGGAATCGCTTGGGGAGACACACGTAACTGTATTAATCAGCTCATTACAGAGCCTTCGATCAGTTCTATGATGTTTGAATATCGCTTCAAAGGCACTGGCGAACTTGATGGTCATAATCTTGGTAATTTGATGCTTACTGCACTCGATAACTTATCGGTCAGACCTTTAGATGCCATTAATCTGATTCGCAATATGTTAAAAGTCGACGTTAACATCCTTCCTATGTCCGAACACCCTTCGGATCTTTCCGCGTTATCCGTAGATGGGAAGTGGGTTACGGGAGAAACAAATGTCGACGAAATGAAAGCAGACTTGCGACGTTTGGATCTTTCACCAGAAGTGCCTGCTACCAAAGAAGCCATCACAGCTTTGGCGGAAGCGGACGCGATTATTCTTGGCCCTGGCAGTTTTTTAACTAGTATCATGCCTCCTTTATTGCTGCCTGAACTCGGCAAAGCGATTGCAGCAAACACAAAAGCAAAAGTCATTTTTGTTGCTAACCTGAGTCCAGAATACGGCCCAGCGGGACGAATGACGATGGCTCAAAAATTAGAATGGTGTGAACGTGCCTGTCAAGGAAGAAAAATAGACGTGGTTCTAGCAGAGAAAACCGAGCAAGACGTCTTAAGTCAATGGAATGTAGTGACGGAGTCACTCGCCTCCTCTAACCGAGACTGGCGTCACGATAGAAACAAGCTCAAACTAGCGATTGAAAATCAGCTACAACTTTCTATTTAAGAGCACGTTACCTGGCTAGCGCCCTCTTTTAAGGTGTTTATTGATAATGAAAACCCTTCTGTCATCGAAGGGTTTTAGTTCAGGCATCCAGTAAGAACAGATGTTTACTAAGAAAAAATGGTTAATAGGAATAAATAGTTACTGTCGCCAAGAGCGATAAGCATCTCGAGTTTCGTGCAAAAGATCGAACATAACCTCTAACTCCTCAGACTCCGCAGTCAACTCACCGGCTTTCGCTTTTTTGTCTATGGACATCGCCAGTTCACAAAGGCGATCTGCCCCAAAGCTCGCAGCACTACTTTTCAACGCGTGGCTGATTTCTTTTGAGTAAGCTAATCGCTCTGCCCCCTGCAGTTGGGATAAGTTCTCGATATAGGTATCCATTTCTCCTAGGAAGATATCGAACAGTACAGGTACGTTGTCACTGCCAATTTCCATCGACAGTTCATCTATTTTTTGCTGATTTAATACATTTACACTCATACTTTTTGCCGCTCTTCCTTGCCGTTCCATGCCTGTAACTTGCGGTAAATCGTCGACGGACTGACATCAAGGTATCCCGCCGCTCGAGGAATATTGCCATCACATGCTTCAATCGCTTGCTCGATTGCCATTTTTTCCGTCATCCATAATGGCATAATCTCAGATGCGGTCATCGCTTTCGGCTCAATTAATTTAGCCACAGACGACGGACGGTCAAGCGGTTGATTCAACGGTGGCGGTAACATGTCCAACGTAATCTCTTTACCGTTGTTTAGAACAACGATATTGCGTAGCACGTTTTGTAACTGACGAACGTTACCCGGCCACTCATAGCTGTTGAATCGCTCGATGACATCAGGCGCAAAACGTATGAAGCTTTTTCCTTCTTCGTGTGACATGTAACCTAGCAGTGAGTATGCAATTTCAATAACATCTTCGCCTCGTTCGCGTAAAGGCGGTAAATGCAAAGGAATGACATACAAACGATAGTACAAATCTTCACGGAATCGACCTTCTTGTACCTCTTTCCAGGGATCACGGTTAGTGGCACAAACAAAGCGCACATCCACGCTCTTCATTTTTGAGGAACCCACTTTTTGGAATGTGCCCGTTTGAATAAATCGTAGCAACTTGGTTTGTAAATCCAAGTCCATCTCACAAAGCTCATCTAGAAAAAGTGTGCCGCCATCCGCTAACTCAGCTGCCCCTTGACGATCATTCGCAGCGCCAGTAAAGGCCCCTTTTACGTGACCAAACAGTTCACTCTCAATCAAATCTTTTGGAATTGCAGCACAGTTAATTGCAATAAAAGGTTTGTCACCACGTTTACTTGCTGCGTGAATAGCCTCGGCACATACCTCTTTACCAGTACCACTTTCACCTGTGATAAAAATACTCGCTTTACTGCTCGCCGCTGAATCTATCGTACGGTAAACCTGCTGCATGGTTTGGCTACTGCCGATAAACCCCTGATAGCTCTGATTGCCTGGATTATCGGCTTCATTTTTTAGCTTGGTCGCTTTACGAATGGCATTGTTAACCGTGACACGTAAACGGTCTGCTTCACACGGTTTAATTAGAAAGTCTTGTGAGCCATGACGCATGGCCTCGACAGCGGTATCGATAGAACCGTGAGCGGTCATAAAAATTATAGGTACGTCGGGATGACTCTTTTTAACGGCATGTAAAACGTCCATCCCCGTCATATCTGGCAGACGGAGATCGAGTAAAATAAGATCTGGAATTCGATGATTTAGGCTCTCAATGGCATCCCTACCTGTGCCGACAATATTGATATCTATGCCAAGCGGTGTCAGGTATGAGCGGTACAGAGCCGCAACAGATGCGGTGTCCTCGACCATTAAAAGGTAACGAGACTTTGGGCCTTCGGGTTTTTGTTGCATAACCTAGCTATTATTTTGTTGTGTTTTAAACAATAATCGCATTACGCTTTGCATTTTGCAAATAACATTAGCTAAATTATGGGCAAAGGAAAAAATTCAAAAATAATATCAATTATTTAAAAAGTGGCACAAACCATGCTGTAACGATAGTGACCCCTCGGGTCACCTAGCCAACTGACGTTGTTAGTGAACGATATGTTCACAAAACAAGCCAATAGACCCGACTGCCTATTGGCTTCTTTTTTTTACAAGCGACCTAAAATGCTTGGATAGTTAAATCGGTAAGTTTGTTCAACTATTTGCGATGAACTGCGCTCGTAGTTTTTCAATCTCGTCACGCTTTTGTGCCGCTAACTCAAACTCTAAATCTTGCGCATGCTGATACATCGCTGCCTCCAGTCGACTGATTTCTTTTTCTAGCTGCTGAGGGGACAGTGCCTCGTAAGTTTGCGAAGGCTCCGCCACTTTCGATAATGGTACCTGTTTAGTGTTACGCTGGCGTTTAGACTTAGTGATATCGCCAAGTTCCATGATGTCTTTGATATTTCGTTTGAGCGCTTGTGGCGAAATACCCATTTCTTCGTTGTACGCTTCCTGCTTCTCGCGACGACGGTTAGTTTCATCCATCGCCTTTTTCATTGAGTTGGTGATTCGGTCAGCGTATAAAATCGCCTTACCTTCGATGTTTCGTGCAGCACGACCAATGGTCTGAATGAGTGAGCGTTCAGACCGCAAGAAGCCCTCTTTATCCGCATCCAAAATTGCAACTAACGAGACCTCTGGCATATCCAGGCCCTCTCTCAATAAGTTTATTCCCACCAGCACGTCAAATTCCCCAAGACGAAGGTCACGGATAATTTCCACACGCTCAACAGTATCAATGTCTGAGTGTAAATAACGTACCTTAACATCATGTTCGTGAAGGTATTCGGTGAGATCTTCAGCCATTCGTTTGGTCAGTGTTGTAACCAGAACTCGTTCATCTTTAGCTGCGCGAATACGGATCTCAGACAATAGGTCGTCGACTTGGGTCGCTACTGGGCGAACTTCCAACTCAGGGTCAAGCAAGCCTGTAGGACGAACGACTTGATCCGCTACATCACCCGCCGATTTTTCTAGTTCGTAATTTCCAGGAGTAGCAGAGACGAAAATCGTTTGTGGCGCTAGTGCTTCAAACTCCTCAAACTTCAGTGGACGATTATCCAAAGCTGAAGGTAACCGGAAACCAAACTCCACCAGCGTTTCTTTACGCGAACGGTCGCCTTTATACATGGCACCTATCTGCGGTACTGTCACGTGAGATTCATCGATGATCAACAAGCCATCATGAGGTAAGTAGTCAAACAGGGTTGGTGGCGGCTCACCTTCCGAGCGTCCACTGAGATAACGAGAATAGTTTTCGATACCGGAGCAAAAGCCCAACTCATTCATCATTTCGATATCGAATTGAGTGCGCTGGCTAATTCGCTGCTCTTCCAGTAGCTTGTTGTTATCTAGAAGCTGCTTTTTGCGCACTTCTAGTTCGACTTTAATATTTTCAATCGCTTCAAGAATGCGATCTCTTGGCGTGACATAGTGCGTCTTGGGATAGATGGTATAGCGCGGCAAGTCTCGTTGTTTCACCACGCCTGTCAATGGATCGAACACACTGATGCAATCCACCTCATCGTCAAACATCTCAACGCGCACAGCGTCTTGGTCTGATTCAGCAGGGAATATATCAATCACCTCGCCACGGACACGGAACTGCCCTCGCTCAAAAGCAACATCATTGCGCGAGTATTGGAGCTCCGCTAGGCGACGAAGCATATCACGCTGATCAATCACATCACCGCGACGTAGGTGCAGCATCATTTGTAGATACGATTCAGGATCACCCAAGCCATAGATAGCCGATACCGATGCAACAATAATGGCATCTTTACGTTCTAGTAGTGCTTTTGTAGCAGACAAACGCATTTGTTCTATATGCGCGTTAACTGAAGCGTCTTTCTCTATAAAGGTATCCGTGGTCGGAACGTACGCTTCAGGTTGGTAGTAATCGTAGTAAGAAACAAAATACTCAACCGCATTATTAGGAAAGAATGACTTCATCTCACCATATAACTGAGCAGCAAGCGTTTTGTTTGGCGCAAGTAATATTGCAGGTCGTTGGGCTTGAGCAATCACATTCGCTAGTGTGAAGGTTTTACCTGAGCCTGTGACCCCCAACAAGGTTTGATGTGCTAGCCCAGCATCGAGCCCCTCAAGCAACTGATTGATCGCTCCTGGTTGATCGCCCGACGGCTGATAATCGGAGACCAATTCATAGACTTTACTCATACCCTTCCTCAATTTTACTGCGCTTTGGCTGTATATATATACACCTTAGCTAATGAAATCTACGTCTATCGAGAATTTAACCATCATTGTTAATAAATTTTCTTGTTTGTCTAGAATGCTATAGCCATACAAAAGTGACTCTGATATATTACTTCGCCCTAGTTGAAGAGCTACACACATTCTTCACATTATAGTTTCCACAACTTTTCCCCAAAAATTAGCTTAAAACTTTCTTATCCCCAAAAGATTGATTTTTATCCACTTTGAATGCCTTTTGATTAACATCGATAAATCTCTGTTTTATTTGCTTATTTTACGCATAACTCTGACTAAAAATTCATTAAATAAAAACTTAGTTGCATATCAATTTTCTTTACCCAGATCTCATCAACATACTTATCCACAAATTTAGTGGATAACTAACCTCAAGCCTTTACTGGCAAGCCATACAGAAAAGTAAAGCCCTTAACTCAATATTTTTTGCTAAAAATGTATTTTTTTACTGTTGACAGTAGTTTGAGTGCTCGGTAAGATTCGTCCCGCTTTCAAGCAAAGCAATTCCTCCTTAGCTCAGTTGGTAGAGCGACGGACTGTTAATCCGCAGGTCGCTGGTTCGAGCCCAGCAGGAGGAGCCAGATTATAGAAAAGCCGTGTCGCAAGACACGGCTTTTTTTGTATCTTAATCGCCATGAAATCTAAGCCAATCTAGGCGCCATAAAATCACACCGAAAAAAGTTCAAATTACAGAACTCATAACATTGTCATAGATAGTGTTCTCACAGCACCACACATTTAATTCTGTCTCTTTTCTAGCAAAACACAATCGTAAATAGTTGAATCTATTATTAATGCAATTTAATCATTAAAAAAATGAAAAGCATTCATTTTACTCATAATAAATAAATCCATACGATTAAAAGGGTTAAGAATGGTTCCGTCCTACTCGTCGCCTCCATTCTAATTATCAATAACTTAGGGATTTACTTATGACTATTCCGACAACTGACATGCTAGATGCATGGGCTGGATTTACTGCTGGTGAATGGCAAAACTCTGTCAACACTCGTGACTTCATCCAAAAAAACTATACACCCTATGAGGGAGACGAGACTTTCTTAGCTGAAGTTAGCGAATCCACTTCAGCATTATGGAACCAAGTGCTTGAAGGCATAAAACAAGAAAGCCGCACACACGCCCCTATTGATTTTGACACAGACTTGCCCTCAACAATCACTTCCCACGATGCAGGCTACATCAACAAAGATCTGGAAAAGATCGTTGGCTTACAAACTGATCAACCGCTAAAACGTGCAATCATCGCCAATGGCGGGATTCGCATGGTCAAAAACTCTTGCGAAGTTTATGGCCGCGAGCTGGATCCAACGGTTGAAAAAATCTTCACTGAATACCGTAAAACTCACAACAAAGCGTGTTTCGACCTTTACACCAAAGAAATCCTAGCGTGTCGTAAATCCGGCATCATTACGGGTCTTCCTGATGCCTATGGCCGTGGTCGTATTATTGGTGACTATCGCCGTCTCGCCCTATACGGTATCGACTTCTTAAAAGCAGACAAAAAAGAACAATACAATTCAACACAAACGTTCTTAGAACAAGGCAACGATCTTGAGAAAACACTTCGTCTTCGCGAAGAAATAGCCGATCAAGTTCAAGCACTTGAAGACATTCGTCAAATGGGTCTGAAATACGGTATTGATATGTCGCTACCTGCAAAAACAGCACAAGAAGCGATCCAATTTACCTACTTTGGCTACCTAGCGGCGGTTAAATCGCAAAACGGCGCAGCAATGTCACTGGGCCGTACTTCGACTTTCCTAGACGTCTATCTAGAACGCGATATCGCAAACGGTTTGATTGATGAATCACAAGCGCAAGAAATGATTGACCACTTCATCATGAAGCTACGCATGGTTCGCTTCCTACGCACACCAGAATACGATTCATTGTTCTCTGGCGACCCAATCTGGGCAACCGAAGCCATGGCTGGTATGGGCGTTGATGGCCGTACGCTAGTATCTAAAACGACATTCCGGTACTTACATACACTACATACTATGGGCCCTGCTCCTGAGCCAAACATGACGATTCTTTGGTCAGAGCAATTACCTGAAGCGTTCAAGCAATACGCTGCAAAAGTGTCGATTGATACCTCTTCTGTTCAATACGAAAACGACGATCTAATGCGTCCTGATTTCAACAATGACGACTACGCGATTGCATGTTGTGTGAGCCCGCAAATTGTTGGTCAGCACATGCAATTCTTTGGTGCACGTGCCAACCTTGCAAAAGCGCTGCTTTACACCATCAATGGTGGTATCGATGAAAAATCGAAAGCGCAAGTGGGTCCGGTAGTGGACAAAGTTCAAGATGAAATTCTCGACTTTGACGCTTTGATGCCTCGTTTCGACAATATGTTGGAGTGGCTAGCAACGCAATACGTCACAGCGTTGAACATCATCCATTACTCACATGACCGTTACAGCTACGAAGCATCACTGATGGCATTGATGGATCGCGACGTGCACCGCACCATGGCGTGTGGTATTGCAGGTCTGTCTGTTGTCGCTGACTCTTTGGCGGCAATTAAATACGCGACCGTGAAACCTGTTCGTGATGAAGATGGCATCGCCGTTGATTTTGAAATCGAAGGTGATTATCCAAAATTTGGTAACAATGATGCCCGTGTTGATGACATCGCTTGTGATCTGGTTGAGCGCTTCATGAAGAAAATTCAGAAGATGCACACCTACCGCGAAGCAGTGCCAACTCAATCGATCCTAACGATCACATCTAACGTGGTTTACGGCAAAAAAACGGGTAATACACCAGATGGCCGTCGCGCAGGTATGCCTTTTGGCCCGGGTGCAAACCCAATGCACGGTCGTGATGAAAAAGGGGCGGTTGCGTCTTTGGCATCGGTATCTAAACTGCCGTTTGCTTACGCGAAAGATGGTATTTCTTACACCTTCTCAATTGTGCCTAACGCACTGGGTAAAGATGAATTAAGTCAGAAGAAAAACCTAGCCGCGCTAATGGATGGTTACTTCCATCACGAAGCAAGCAACGAGGGCATTGCGATTGAAGGTGGTCAACACCTTAACGTCAACGTTCTGGACCGAGAGATGTTATTGGATGCGGTTGAACATCCAGAGAAATACCCTCAGTTGACGATTCGAGTGTCTGGTTATGCGGTACGTTTTAACTCTCTAACGACAGAGCAACAGCAAGACGTCATCACTCGTACCTTCACAAGTAAGATATAAACACAGTCCATCAAGCACTCAGAAAGTTTAAATAATTAGCTTGTAAATATGCGTTGCCCGCCTCTCTTTTCTACCTGGGAGAGGCGGGCTTTTTTTAAAATCACACATTAGATGAAAATTAATAGGTAGTATCCTCTCGCTAACAATACATTCAGCAAACGATTCAATTTCTTATTGATTCATCAAAATACATCAATTAGACGACTATTTTTCCATCGTGTATGTAAAACCACATCGTTCACTGGTTGTTATTGGTGTCACAAAACACGATAATATCAAGATCGGATTTTAAGAACGTAATAACTATGACCGAATATGTTTTGTTGTTGGTCGGCACTGTGCTGGTGAACAACTTTGTACTGGTGAAGTTTTTGGGCCTATGTCCTTTCATGGGTGTGTCCAAAAAACTGGAAACAGCAATAGGTATGGGCTTAGCGACAACTTTTGTGCTAACGCTCGCGTCAGTGTGTGCGTATTTAGTGGAAAGCTACATCCTTCGTCCACTGGGTATTGAGTACCTTCGAACCATGAGTTTTATTTTGGTGATAGCCGTTGTGGTGCAGTTCACCGAAATGGTTGTGCACAAAACCAGCCCGACGCTTTATCGCTTGCTTGGCATTTTCTTACCGCTGATCACAACAAACTGCGCAGTATTGGGCGTGGCACTTCTTAACATTAATGAAAACCATAACTTTATTGAATCGATCATCTACGGCTTCGGCGCCGCTGTTGGTTTCTCGTTGGTGTTGATACTTTTTGCATCCATGCGAGAGCGCATAGCCGCCGCCGACGTTCCTGTACCTTTTAAAGGTGCATCAATAGCAATGATTACAGCAGGTTTAATGTCACTCGCCTTTATGGGCTTTACAGGTTTGGTGAAGTAAGCGATGAGTACGATTTTAATTGCGATTATCGCGTTAGCGGTTCTGGCTGCGATTTTCGGCGCGATACTTGGTTTTGCTTCTATTCGCTTTAAAGTTGAAGCGGACCCTATTGTGGATCAAATCGACGCCATTTTACCGCAAACTCAATGCGGTCAATGTGGCTACCCTGGTTGCCGCCCTTATGCTGAAGCAATTGCAAATGGCGACCACATAAACAAATGTCCCCCTGGTGGTCAGGCAACAATCGAAAAGCTCGCCGACTTAATGGGTGTTGAGCCAGAAGAATCTGCGCACGATCTCGACAGCAAAATTCCAACCGTTGCGTTTATTCATGAAGACATGTGTATTGGCTGCACTAAGTGTATTCAGGCGTGTCCGGTGGATGCAATTGTAGGCGGAACAAAGGCGGTCCATACCGTAATCAAAGATGAATGTACGGGCTGTGACTTGTGTGTTGCCCCATGTCCGACTGATTGTATTGAAATGATTCCTGTGGCAACGACCACAGAAAGCTGGAAGTGGCAACTTCACTCCATTCCGGTACTTAACATTACGGATGCTGCCGACAATGCAGCGAACGTGAAAGATTCAATTAAGTAAGGTTTCACATGTTGTCTTTGATTGAACAAATTCGTACAGGCGCGCTTTGGGATTTCCCAGGTGGTGTGCATCCGGCAGAAAATAAAAAGCAGTCCAACAAAACTGAACTCGCTCATGCGGCTATCCCGTCAGAAATTGTATTGCCGCTAAAACAGCACATTGGTAAAGCGGGTAACCTACTGGTTGCCGAAGGTGACTACGTATTAAAAGGTCAGCCATTAACGCAATCGGAGACCGGCTTTACGGTTCCAGTGCATGCTCCAACATCAGGTACGCTCACCGCGATTGAGCCACGAACTGTCGCGCACCCTTCTGGGTTAAGTGAGTTGTGCGCAGTCATCACGCCTGATGGGAAAGATGCATGGTGTGAAAGAAACCCCGTCGCAGATTACCAACAAGAAACCCCTGACGCACTGATTGATATTATTCGTCTCGCTGGTATTTCTGGTATGGGTGGCGCAGGCTTCCCTACTGCAAAAAAAATCCAATCAGGTTTTGCTCGTACCGAGATTCTTATCGTTAATGCAGCAGAGTGCGAGCCATACATCACGTCTGATGACAAGCTCATGCAAGAACATGCCGAAGAGCTTATTCAAGGTATCGAAATTGTCGAACATATCCTGACACCAAAGCTCACGATTATTGGCATTGAAGACAACAAGCCAGAAGCAATCAAAGCGCTAGAAGCTGCGGCTATAAACAAAGATATCGTTATTCGCGTTATCCCGACTAAATACCCTTCTGGCGGTGAAAAACAGCTGATCAAAATTTTAACCAATAAAGAAGTACCAAGTGGCGCGATTCCAGCCGATATTGGTATTTTGGTTCAGAATGTTGGTTCTCTTTACGCTATCAAACGCGCAGTCATCGACGGTGAACCGATGATAAAGCGCATCGTGACTCTCACTGGTAAAACCTTCAAACAACCACGCAACGTTTGGGCATTGTTAGGGACACCAGTACAAGCACTGTTGGATGAGTTTGGCTATAAAGCAGATAAGAAGTTACAGCGTTTAATTATGGGTGGGCCAATGATGGGCTTTACCCTTCCTCACTCCCAAGTGCCGATTACCAAGACAGCAAACTGTATCCTTGCTCCGACTCGTCGTGAGATCTCTCCGCACCAGTATGAGATGGAATGTATTCGCTGTAGCCAATGTGCAGAAGCGTGCCCTGCTTCGCTGCTGCCTCAACAACTGCAATGGCATGCAAAAGCTGAAGAGTATGACAAACTCGAAGAATTAAACTTAAAGGATTGTATCGAGTGCGGCGCTTGTGCGTTTGTATGTCCAAGTGAAATTCCGCTCGTACAGTACTACCGCCAAGCGAAAGCAGAAATTAGAACTAGAACACAAGAAGCGGAAGCTGCAGAGCGAGCAAAACTGCGTTTTGAAGAGAAAAAAGCGCGTATGGAACGCGAAAAAGCAGAACGTGAAAATCGCTTCAAGAAAGCTGCCGATCAACGCCGAAAAGAGATGAAGTCTTCTGGTAGCGATGATGCGATAGCAGCAGCGATCGCACGAGTGAAAGCTCAAAAGACAGAAACCACAGAAAAAGCAGAGCCAGCAGTAAAACCCGCCGTAGCGGCAGCCATTGCCAAAGCGAAGGCGAAACAAGCTGCAGCAGCTAAAGCAGGCTCTAGTGAACCTGATAACTCAGAAATGGCAAAACTGCGCGAAGAACGCAAACGTCTTGCTCGCGAACGTAAAGCGCAAAAAGAACAAGGCGAAACGCCAGACAATAACGCTGATGATAAAAAATCGGCAGTTGCGGCCGCCATCGCCCGAGCTAAAGCGAAAAAAGCACAACAAGAAGATTCAACTGAATCTGTAGAATCGGAAACGTCTGCACAGCAAGACAGCGATCCGAAGAAAGCCGCGGTTGCTGCTGCCATTGCACGTGCCAAAGCACGTAAAGCGAAGCAAGCAGACTCAACTGAAGCGGAAGAAGCTGAAGCACCTACTGAGCAAACCGACGATCCGAAAAAAGCCGCCGTGGCTGCTGCGATTGCACGTGCCAAAGCACGAAAAGCGAAGCAAGCAGACTCAACTGAAGCGGAAGAAGCTGACGCACCTGCCGAGCAAACCGACGATCCGAAAAAAGCCGCAGTTGCCGCTGCAATTGCTCGAGCCAAAGCGCGCAAAGCGAAGCAAGCAGACTCAACCGAAGCGGAAGAAGCTGACGCACCTGCCGAGCAAACCGACGATCCGAAAAAAGCCGCAGTTGCCGCTGCAATTGCTCG
>NZ_JAWOTB010000017.1:53183-62665 GCF_033338655.1 Vibrio sp. Vb1729
AGCCAAAGCGCGAAAAGCGAAGCAAGCAGACTCATCTGAAGCGGAAGAAGCTGAAGCACCTGCCGAGCAAACCGAAGATCCGAAAAAAGCCGCCGTGGCAGCTGCCATTGCACGTGCCAAAGCGCGTAAAGCGAAGCAAGAAACGCAAACAGAGCCTGTTGAAGAAGCAACTTCCGAAGAACCAGAAGTGGATCCGAAGAAAGCCGCGGTTCCCGCAGCAATTGCGCGCGCGAAGGCTCGTAAAGCGAAACAAGCAGACTCAACTGAAGCGGAAGAAGCTGAAGCACCTGCCGAGCAAACCGACGATCCGAAAAAAGCCGCCGTGGCTGCTGCCATCGCTCGAGCCAAAGCGCGCAAAGCGAAGCAAGAAACGCAAACAGAGCCTGTTGAAGAAGCAACCTCCGAAGAACCAGAAGTGGATCCGAAGAAAGCCGCGGTTGCCGCAGCAATTGCGCGCGCGAAGGCACGCAAAGCGCAACAAGAAGCTAATAAAAATAATACTGAGGAGAACGAGTAGTGTCGTTTTTTATTGCCAGTTCACCGCATACCCACAGTCGTCGTAGTACGCCAGACTTAATGAAATGGGTGGCACTTTGCGCACTTCCAGGTTTAGTAGCCCAAACCTACTTCTTTGGCTGGGGTACGCTTATTCAACTGATTTTTGCCATTGCAGTCGCTGTATCCCTTGAAGCCTTAGTCATGATCTGTCGTAAACGCTCACCAATGAGAGCGCTACGTGATAACAGTGCAATAGTTACCGCTTGGTTGTTAGCCGTTGCTATACCACCATGGTCTCCGTGGTGGATTATGGTGATCGGGCTTATTTTTGCGATAGTAATCGCTAAACACCTCTATGGTGGCCTTGGACAAAACTTATTCAACCCTGCAATGGTCGCTTATGTGGTCTTGTTGATCTCTTTCCCAGTACAAATGACGAGTTGGAGTGCACCGACATCGCTCATACCTGATCATGTAAATTTTGCAGATACACTCTCTTTAATTTTTACGGGCTATGATTACGACGGCTTATCACTTCAGCAAGTTCGCTCAGGAGTTGACGGCGTGACAATGGCGACACCACTTGATGCATTTAAGACTGGCATTCTTACAGGTGCCACTCCAAGCGAAGTAATGTCGCAGCCAATATTTGATGGCTTAGGTGGTATTGGTTGGCAATGGGTAAACCTTGCTTACCTTCTTGGCGGCATAGTCATGATCCAAAAGCGTATCATCCAATGGTATATTCCAGCAGGTTTCCTTGCGAGTCTGACTCTGTTTAGCCTAGTGTTCACGTTGCTGACGCCAGGGGAAACTGCGTCGCCAGTTTTACACTTGTTATCTGGTGCAACCATGCTTGGCGCATTCTTTATTGCAACCGATCCCGTTTCGGCGTCTACCACCGTCAAAGGACGTTTAATCTTCGGTGCGCTTATTGGTGCTTTGGTCTTTATCATTCGCAGTTGGGGCGGTTTCCCAGATGGTGTTGCATTTGCAGTGTTGCTTGCAAATATGTGTGTGCCACTGATCGATTACTACACCAAACCTAGAACTTACGGTCACTGAGGTAAACATGTTAACCGCTATTAGAAAAAATGGTCTGACACTCGCGATATTTGCATGTGCAACAACCGGATTAGTCGCCCTTACTCAGTACCTAACAAAAGACCAAATCAAGGTACAAGAGCAAAAACAATTACTTTCTGTTTTGAATCAAGTCATTCCAGAAAACATGCATGACAACGCACTCACGCAAGCTTGTACAATGGTCACGTCTCCAGATCTGGGGACATTACGTGCGATGCCAGTCTACCTCGCCACGAAGAATGGTGAACCAACAGCAATCGCAATAGAATCTATCGCGCCAGATGGCTACAATGGTGAGATAAAAGTGATTACTGGGATTGATAATCAGGGCAATATTTTGGGGACACGCGTCCTAAACCACCAAGAAACCCCTGGTCTGGGCGATAAAATCGATCTTCGTGTCACCGACTGGATCCTGAGCTTTACGGGCAAACAAGTCACGGAAAGTAACTGGAACTCATGGAAAGTTCGTAAAGATGGTGGTGATTTCGATCAATTTACTGGTGCAACGATCACGCCTAGAGCCGTCGTAAAAGTGGTGCGAAATACCGTTAACTACGTAAACCAATCTCGTGAAGACATTCTTAGCCAGCCTTTGGGCTGTGAAGGAGAGCAGTAATGAGTGAAAATAAATTGCTGATGAAAAACGGTATGTGGAGCAATAACCCTGCTCTCGTACAGCTGCTGGGTCTGTGTCCACTACTAGCGGTTTCTTCCACGATAACCAATGCCTTAGGTCTTGGTATTGCAACCTTATTAGTGCTGGTCGGCTCCAACGTCACGGTTTCTCTTATTCGTAATTACGTACCAAAAGAGATCCGCATTCCTGTGTTCGTGATGATCATTGCCTCTCTCGTTACCTGTGTTCAGTTATTGATGAATGCCTATGCGTATGGTTTATACCTATCTCTTGGTATCTTTATTCCTCTGATTGTAACCAACTGCATCATTATTGGTCGAGCTGAAGCATATGCTTCAAAAAATGATGTTGCGCCTGCAGCATTAGACGGTTTATGGATGGGGCTTGGTATGACGAGCGTCTTGGTTGTTTTAGGTGCCATGCGCGAATTAATTGGTAATGGCACACTATTCGACGGAGCAGACCTGCTCCTAGGAGACTGGGCTTCAGCTCTACGGATTCAAGTTTTCCAATTTGACAATAGCTTCCTGTTAGCGCTTCTCCCACCTGGTGCATTTATCGGCGTTGGGCTGTTGATAGCGCTCAAAAATGTCATAGATAATTCAATTCAGGCACGTCAACCAAAAGAAGAAAAACCAACCATAGAACGTGCTCGCGTCACTAACGCATAACAAGATAAGGCTCTGTCATAGGAGCCTTTTTCATAAACCGCAGAGACGGTATTGGAAGTCAGCAATGAACAAAATAAAAAGAATCGAGATTCTTGAACGATTACGAGAAAACAATCCGAATCCTCAAACTGAGCTTAACTGGAGCTCCCCTTTTGAGCTGCTAATCGCTGTATTACTATCAGCTCAAGCAACCGATGTAAGCGTCAATAAAGCCACCGACAAGCTTTTCCCTGTAGCGAATACACCTCAAAGCATTCTTGATTTGGGAGTCGATGGCTTAAAAGAATACATAAAGACCATCGGTTTGTTTAACTCAAAGGCAGAAAACACAATCAAGACTTGTAAGATCTTGTTGGAAAAACACAATGGTGAAGTTCCTGAAGATCGTGCAGCGTTAGAAGCGCTACCAGGCGTAGGTCGCAAGACCGCAAACGTCGTGCTCAACACCGCTTTTGGTTGGCCAACTATTGCCGTCGATACGCACATTTATCGCGTGTCGAATCGCACTAAATTTGCGATGGGAAAAACGGTTGATGATGTCGAGCAGAAGCTATTAAAAGTTGTGCCAAAAGAGTTCAAACTCGATGTGCACCACTGGCTCATTCTTCATGGTCGTTATACGTGCGTAGCAAGAAAGCCTCGCTGCGGTAGCTGCATTATCGAAGATTTGTGCGAATATAAAGAGAAAGTATACCCAGATAGCTAACGCTATTTGTAAATCAAAGCTAGGAGCAAAAAATGTCAAACGGTCGAATTCTCCACACTATGCTTCGCGTAGGTGATCTAGACAAATCCATCAAGTTTTACACTGAAGTTATGGGCATGCAGCTGCTTCGTACTAACGAAAATAAAGAGTACGAATACACGCTAGCGTTTCTTGGTTATGGTGACGAATCCCAAGGTGCAGTGATCGAACTGACTTACAACTGGGGTAAAACTGAGTATGACTTAGGTACCGCTTTTGGTCATATCGCCATTGGTGTTGATGATATCTACGCAACTTGCGACGCTATCAAAGCGGCGGGCGGTAATGTGACGCGTGAGCCAGGTCCAGTAAAAGGCGGAAGCACGCACATTGCATTCGTAAAAGACCCAGATGGTTATATGATTGAGCTTATTCAAAACAAGCAAGCTTCAGCAGGTCTTGAAGGCTAAGCGGCACTTCTAATAATCACTTGTACTGCAAGTTGAACTCCGATTACAGGCAGGTCTGCGATCTGCCTGTCCTTTTATAAACAAAACTCTTTACTTGATAATGGTTATCGTTTAGATTTATCCGCAACTTCGATATGCGGGATTACGATAATGATCAGTGAATGGGAAAAACACACACTTCTAGCCGATACGGCACTTCAACTAGATGACCCTGTTCGCAGCATTCTTCATTACCAGCAAGCCCTAAGCCTGAGTGAAGATATCAGCGAATGTGTGGAAATTGAGGCGGACGAGCGATTATTAATTTCTGTGATTTCTTGTCATAACTTAGCTCAGTTCTGGCGTTGGGCCGGAGATACTGACTATGAACTCAAATATCTTCAACTGGCCTCTGAGAAAGTCTTAACACTTATCCCACAATGCCCAAATAAAGAGTGTGCAAGCTTTATCGACTCGATAGGATGCTGTACTAAGGCGTTGATAGACTTTATGAAGCGTCACCCTAATCCAGCTATTGCCAAACAGGTAGAAAAAATAGATACCGCAACCAATTGCGAAGTCATTGCCAAATTCCGCTTAAACTAACATTCAAATTATACAGCAGGAATCACCGAAAGGTGCTTGGCAAAATACCACTAAAATATTATTAACAACGTCAGTAAATCTAAAACGCCGAAGCTTTCAGCTTCGGCGTTTTTATATGCATCACACTTGGGTTCGCCCTAGAGATATCACGACTCGGCGGTTTTTGTCTTTTCCTATTGGCGAACCGTTATCTGCAATAGGACGACGCTTGCCGTACCCTTGCACTTGAATTCGATCTTCCGGTAGCCCTAGAGACTGAAAATAATCACGAAGTGACTCTGCACGTCGCTCTGATAAACTTTGACTCGCACTTTTACCATCGGTTGAATCTGTGTACGTCGCCACCAGCACGAGATCGATATCTTGATTATGTCGGATATAATCTGCAATTTGTGATAAACGCTTTTTAGAAGCCTTGGTTAACTGATCACCTTGTCTTTCGTAGTGCAAAATCGTAAAAGCAATGTCCTCAAAACTGTATTTCAATAAGTTGGAAATACAGTCGCTAAACGCGTTGTACTTGTTTTGAAATAGTACTGATGACAATGCGACTTCAATTCTCTGATCTCGGCTCTGCCAATCTTGGTAACTAAAAGTCGGATAACGGCCTTTTTCCAGCTCAGACAAAATGCCCCATGCTGTTTGCCCTCCGACATAACCATCAAACTGTTTAAAAAACTTTAGGTTTGTAATTCGATCGGCGTGTTCACCTGGCCGCCAAGGTGGCGGCATAGAAATGAGACTGACGTTACGTGTTTCTCCCATCGGACGACGCATTTTTAACTCAAAGTCTAAATTGATTTTTTTATTTGCACGAGATGAAAATACCGCATCTCCAAAGCTTGGAATGGGGTGTACAAGCTGACATTCTAATGGTGTATTGACCACCATTTCCCATTGAGATTGCTGTGGAGTTGCAGCATAACGTTTGCCCATCAAAGCGAAGCTGCTTGTGCTAAACAACGAAAATACAACACCACTGCTAATCAGCCATTTCTTCATCTAATACTGTCTCTTAAACGGCAGTCTGTTGCCGTCAAATTGCATCAATAAAACCACTTCAACGGGCATGCAAAAATCTCGCCAATATCGGAATATCTGTCACACTGCCATTAATATGAGCCATAGTGTTCCAATCACCTTAACCGCCACTTAGCGTTTTACTTCCTCATGTTTTATCGGTTTACATGATGCAAAGTATGGCGAATAAACGTCTACATAATATGCAATACAAACTTATTGATTGGATGCAAAATAGAATTCCGGTTTTCTCTTAAATTGCGGTTTTTCTCATCGGTATAATCTGCAATAATGCAGCCTTCGTCACACAAAAATAAGCCAACATGACACTAGAAAATGAAGCTCTAACCTTGAAAAAACGCTTTCGTGGTTATTTCCCTGTGGTAGTAGACGTTGAGACCGCTGGTTTCAATGCTCAAACTGATGCACTTTTAGAAATCTGTGCCGTTACGTTGAAAATGGACGAACATGGCGTGTTGCATCCGGCCTCCACCATTCATTTTCATGTGGAACCATTTGAAGGCGCTAACTTAGAAAAAGAAGCGCTTGAATTCAATGGTATTCGTGACCCTTTCAGCCCTCTTCGAGGTGCTGTTTCTGAGCAAGAGGCGCTAAAGGAAATTTATAAGCTTATTCGCAAAGAACAAAAAGCCGCAGATTGCTCACGTGCAATTATGGTTGCTCATAACGCAGCATTCGACTTGGGTTTTGTAAATGCAGCAAATGAACGCTGTAAACTAAAAAGAGTCCCTTTTCATCCCTTTGCTACTTTTGATACGGCTACATTAAGTGGCCTTGCTTATGGCCAAACAGTTCTCGCTAAAGCATGCAAAACAGCCGGGATGGAATTTGATAACCGTGAAGCACACTCTGCGCTTTACGATACACAAAAAACAGCAGAATTATTCTGCGGTATTGTCAACAAATGGAAGGCCCTCGGCGGTTGGCCGCTTGTCGACGAAGAATAATAAGTAAACACAACATATTAGGAAAAGTATGAATCCTGTCGTTATATCAGTGTGCGTCATGCTCGTGTTAGCATTGATGCGCGTAAACGTAGTGGTTGCCCTCACGTTTAGTGCCATCGTAGGCGGCCTAGTCGCAGGCATGAGCCTTGGGGATACGGTTGCCGCATTTGAAAGTGGTCTAGGTGGCGGTGCAACTATCGCGCTAAGCTACGCCATGTTAGGTACTTTCGCTGTTGCCATCTCAAAATCAGGCATCACGGATCTACTGGCCAAAAGTGTTATCAAGCGCTTAAATGGTAAAGAAAACTCGGCGTCAACTACCGGGTTAAAGTACGCGGTGTTAGTCGCGCTCGTTCTTGTCACTATGTCATCTCAGAACGTAATTCCGGTCCATATCGCCTTTATTCCAATTTTGATTCCACCTCTTTTGGGCGTATTTGCGAAACTTAAACTCGACCGACGTTTGGTCGCGTGTGTTCTTACCTTCGGTTTGATCACACCTTACATGATCTTACCTGTTGGTTTCGGCGGTATTTTCTTAAACAACATTCTATTAAAGAACCTACATGACAACGGTTTGGAAAACGTGGTTGCAAGCCAAGTCCCAACCGCCATGTTACTGCCAGGTGCAGGAATGCTGTTTGGTCTATTACTGGCTATCTTTGTGAGCTATCGTAAACCGCGTGTCTACAAAGAAACTGAGTTGACTGTCGTTGACGAAACCGATCACGTCATCAATAAAAAGCACATCTTAGTTGCGGCACTTGGTATTGTCGCTGCTTTGGGTGTTCAGCTTTACACGGGTTCAATGATTATCGGTGCTCTAGCTGGCTTTATGGTGTTCACTTTCGGCGGCGTTATCGCATGGAAAGAGACGCACGACGTGTTCACTAAAGGTGTACACATGATGGCAATGATTGGCTTCATCATGATTGCAGCGGCAGGTTTTGCAGCAGTAATGAAGCAAACTGGCGGTGTTGAAACACTAGTACAATCGCTATCAACCAGCATCGGTGACAATAAGCCTCTAGCTGCACTACTGATGCTGATCGTTGGTCTATTAGTAACAATGGGCATTGGTTCATCGTTCTCTACGATTCCAATCCTTGCAACTATCTATGTTCCTCTTGCGCTAGCATTCGGCTTCTCGCCGATGGCAACGATTGCACTGGTAGGTACTGCAGCTGCGTTAGGTGATGCAGGCTCTCCAGCTTCTGACTCTACATTAGGCCCTACATCTGGTCTAAATGCCGACGGTCAACATGAGCACATTTGGGAAACAGTCGTTCCAACCTTTATCCATTACAATATCCCTCTAATCATCTTTGGTTGGATTGCAGCAATGGTGCTTTAATACTATTGTTTGGATGGATATACATTTAGTTACGAAAAAGCCGCTCAATGAGCGGCTTTTTGTTATTCATAACTGAGGTTATTGCGCTGGCATATTGTCAATAATACGCTCACGAATCAGCTTCAAGGTTGGTTCTGTCGACAGGTAATCGATGGCAATCGGAAAATAAGCGTCGTTAATTTTAAGAACCAAGCTAGGGTAAGAGTTCACACCTAGGCTCTTTGCAAGGCTCAATTGATCTTCGAACACACCCTCTAAGAAAGAGCCGTCCATATCATTCTTGAATTGCTGAACATTCAAGCCAATTTCTCTCGCTAGTTGCAAGTGAGTGGCTTCTTCATGAGGAGGCATCGCACGTAAGTAATACGCATGCTGAATCGCTTCTAGCATCTGCTCATAAGAATCTTGAAAGCCCGCTGCAATAACCGCACGACAAGATTGGTAAGTGCTTCTAACTGGCGTACAAAGCTTCCAGAAATCGTAGTTAAACTTAGTGCCTAACTGGCGCTCAATCTGCTTCCAAATACCTTCGAGTTTTTGTTGCATCTCGGGCGGCATCGGTAAATTAGTATCTGGCGCAAGACCACCAACCACATACTCAAACTGAATCACACCTGGCAGTTGCTGTTTTAGTTTATCCAGCGTTGGTTTGTAACCCCAACACCAACTGCACATTGGGTCATGCACGTAGTAAAGCTTTATATCCACTTTAATTTTTTAACCTATAAAATCAATTAGTTAAATGAAACAAGAATAATAAATGGCGATAAAGTGGCGACACATTTAAATCTTATTGCTTGGTTTCTGCTTAAGAGTTAACGAGTTTTGCTTGTAACCCTGATAACAATATAGGTCCAGCACTCACTCGTTCCCCTCTTCTTCATCAACACGTAAACAGCGGTTTTGTCCCGTTAACTGCACAGTGATTTTGACATCTGAGTTTAATTATACCGTCTCATAAATTGAAAAACTGCTTTATCTTAATAATTCGCTCTAAAGCCTTATAGAGTAAGGCTCTATGCCCTCTTAATCAGATCTTATCTTCGCTCACCTGATCATCTATATTTCTCACAAAATTCTGAACAACACTTATTTTTCATGCACTTACAAAAGTCACCTTGATCTTTCCAGATCATTAAAATTGGAATTTACTGAAAATATTTTCAATCTTTGAAATTTTCAAAACACTCTCAGTCTAGGCTCTAAGTAGCTCTATTCTCTCGCAAGCCCCGCTATATATATGGTTTCCTACGAGACACTCTAGGAACTCTCCCCACTAAATTTCAGTACACAAAAACTGAAAAAAAACTGCTCGAAAAACCTCGCAGGCGGGTGAGGAGAGTGCGGATTTTGTCATCCGCTCAGTCTGTCCCGTGAGTTCATAACCGTTCATCGCCATATGACTTGTAGCTTTAGTTTGAGACCAAAATAAAAAAACGCAGCCGTATGGCTGCGTTGATTGTGTGAAAATCAAGTTCTTTATGTGTGCTAATATGCCTTAAACT
>NZ_JAWOTB010000018.1:0-54857 GCF_033338655.1 Vibrio sp. Vb1729
GCGGGGTGGAGCAGCTTGGTAGCTCGTCGGGCTCATAACCCGAAGGTCGTCGGTTCAAATCCGGCCCCCGCAACCAAATACAAGACGATAGATTGAGTACTTATTTAGTATACAATTGTTAAGTCGTCTACGGATGCGCCGCTTGATTCAACGCCTGCTTCTCGCAACCAATCACATCGCTCTTTTCATAATGCTGCGAAGCATGAATCCCCAAAAGCTAAACTTTTATCCGCATCATATGATGTCGGACGATTTCGTTTGTGTTTAAAACACGATATGAATCGGCTGACGTACAAGTATGATGAGGCTTCGCGTGTTTTATCTACTTTAATTAACAGAGTTATCCACATACGTCGTTCTGTGGATAAGTTGGTTGATAAAGTGTTTTTAGCTTGACTTTTTATGATGGGGAAGAAAGATCTTTTCTCTAAAGTGAAGTTGAAACAACAAAGAAATATTAATTAAATCTTTGTTATATAAAGAAAAAATAAGTTTTTTGTCGGATCGAGTACGTTAAAATACGATCATTAACTGGTATTTTTTTGATCCTAGTCATTTCTCCGAGCTGTGTTTAACTTTTTTCTGCTAGCTTGTTTTTCTTGAATCTCAAATTTTTTTCCACATTACAAAATTGAGAACAAGGTCATGAATTGAACATGCAAAAGTACTTTCAATCTCTTGCATATAGACTACGCTCTATGCGTCTCTCGGCAGTCCCTTCTCGACTATCCTTATTAAGCGTTGCTTTTTCGTCTCTATAGATGAATTACTCTCAGTGGGGAGTTGATTCAGTTGCTCTGTCAAAGCCCATTTAATGTGCTCATCAAGTAATTTATTTTCACCTTGCCGACTTTCCAGCGCATCTATGATTCGCTGACTATATTCTGCATTACCAAGTGCGACAGCGATGTTACGTAGCCACTGTATATGACCAATACGACGGATAGCGGAGCCTTCCATATTTTTTAGAAAAGTCGCTTCATCCCAGTTAAACATGTCGACGAGGTCAGGGTTTTTGAAACTGTCACGACGGTGGAAATCATCTTGCTCCGTTATGTCGGCGTAGCGGTTCCATGGGCAAACCAATTGACAGTCGTCACAACCATAAATGCGGTTACCCATTGGCTTTCGAAACTCTTCAGGAATCACGCCATCGAACTCGATGGTGAGATAAGAGATACAACGCCTGGCATCGACAACTTTGTCTTCAACGATGGCTTGTGTTGGGCATGATGTAATGCATGCTTTGCATTTACCGCACTGATCAACGCTTGGCTCATCTACGGGTAGTGGTAAGTCGATAAGTAGTTCACCTAAAAAGAACCACGATCCACAGTCTTGATCTAAAATCAGGGAATGTTTCCCGGTCCAACCTAAGCCCGCTTTTTGGGCGAGAGGTCGCTCTAATATTGGTGCGGAATCAACGAAAGGTCGGTAACCATATTGACCAACCTCTTGTTCAATAAGTTTGCCGAGCTTATTTAGCTGCTTTCTGACGAGCTTGTGATAATCGCGCCCTAGTGCGTAGCGGCTAATATAGGCATGACTTTTATTCGCGAGGTTCGAAGCGAATTGAGCCTCTGGTGGCAGATAGTCCATCCGGACGCTGATAACACGAACGGTTCCCGGGAGTAGCTCATGGGGTCTAGCACGCATCATACCGTGACGAGCCATCCAATCCATTGAGCCGTGATAGCCTGCATCAAGCCATTTTTGTAGTGCTGCTTCATGTTCACTCAGATCAACGTCGCAGATCCCAACTTTTTGGAAGCCGAGTTCTTTTCCCCAAACTTTGATTTGTTGTGCGAGTTGTTCGTAGTTCATATTAACCACCGGAATAAAGGGGGGCGGATCTTAACGGATCTCTGGCTTTGGTGCTACCCAGTTAGGTACGTTTTTGATGTTGTGAATACTGCTTATTGAAGTCATTTGCATATATTCTAAATCTAGGTCGATACTAAGATGATTAAGATACCGTTTATTGGATACTTTTTTCGCACATATGACATTTGAAAGCTTGTCTCTCAAAACCAACACGGTTTACTATTCCTGTTCTTTTGATTTTTATATAGTCAACGATCATTAGTTAGAGAAGCATCAATGAGCACGAAACAATTCAATTTAAAAGATGAGCATGAAACGGTTGCACTAGGCACCGCTTTGGCTCAGCTTTGTTCCCAGCAAACCACAATTTATCTGCATGGTGATTTGGGTGCAGGTAAAACAACCTTTAGTCGTGGTTTTGTCCGTGCTCTTGGTCATCAAGGTAACGTGAAAAGTCCAACTTATACTCTAGTCGAACCGTACCAGTTGGATCAGTGGCAAGTATATCACTTCGACCTTTATCGTCTTGCGGATCCTGAAGAGCTTGAGTTTATGGGGATTCGAGACTATTTCACAGACGATGCGATTTGCTTGGTTGAATGGCCTGAAAAAGGGCATGGCTTACTGCCACAACCGGATCTTGATGTAAACATTCGCTACCAAGGTGAGCAACGTGTAGCCGAACTAACAGCTAATAATGATTATGGTGTGCAGTTACTCAGTCGATTGGAGCTATGTTGAGTTTTTCTAATTTTAGAGTAGTGGCGACGTTTGTCGCCACTTTTCTCCTTCTCATCCCCAATTTAGCATTTGCTAACGTCGTTAAGAGTTTTCGAGTTTGGCCTTCACCTGATGAAACACGTGTTGTCATCGATTTAGGCTCGGAAGCTGACTATTCCTATTTCTCTTTATCAGGGCCGGATCGCCTTGTCGTGGATTTAAAAAGCACGACGATGCAGGCCAAACTGCCTGTTACTGTTACGGATAGCCCTGTTTTAAAACTGGTACGAAAAAGCTCGCCTCCAGAGAAGGGCACTTATCGTTTGGTGTTTGAACTAAAAAAGAGCGTTCAAGCGGAATTATTTAAATTAAGCCCAACACCAGGTGGGCAGTATGGTCACCGCTTGGTGATTGATTTACCGCACGGTAAGAAGGCATCGACCTCTAAACCGAGTAAGCCAGCGGCGGCCAGCAAAGACATGAGTTCAGTTCAACGAGCTCAAGAAGTGTTAATTGTTATCGACCCTGGTCACGGTGGGGAAGACCCTGGCTCTATTGGCCCTTCACGTCGTAAGTACGAGAAAGATGCGGTATTGAGTATCTCAAGAAAAATTGCTGCTCAGCTCGATGCGACTCCTGGTATTAAAACGCGCATGACTCGTACGGGAGATTATTTTGTAAACTTAAACCGTCGTGTCGCGATTGCTCGTGAAAATGATGCGCACTTGCTGATCTCCATTCACGCAGATGCGTTTACTTCACCGAAGCCTCGCGGTGGATCGGTCTTCGTACTAAATACTCGTCGTGCAAATACCGAAATTGCTCGTTGGGTCGAGAACCATGAGAAACAGTCTGAGTTATTGGGCGGCTCGGGTAATGCGTTCTTCACGAAGACAAAAGATCGTAACGTGAACCAAACTTTGTTGGACTTGCAGTTTAGTCATTCACAAAAAGAAGGTTATAAGCTGGCAACAGAAATCCTAGGTGAGATGGGACGTGTTGCGCACCTGCATAACACCAAACCGATCAACACCAGCCTTGCGGTTTTACGCTCTCCACAGATTCCGTCTGTGCTAGTGGAAACGGGCTTTATTTCTAACCCAACAGAAGAGCGTTTACTGTTTCAACGAGCGCACCAAGATAAGTTAGCTCAGGCTATCACTAAGGCGGTCGTCAAGTACTTAAAAGATAACCCACCAGAGGGTACGGTGTTCTCGCCTTCAGCGAAGCCAATGGTACATATTGTAAAGCGTGGCGAGTCATTATCGGTGATCGCGAACAAATATGGGCTTAGCTCTAAAGCGCTGATGTCGGCAAACAACTTGAAGTCGACAGGCTTGGCAATTGGTCAGAAGCTCAACATTCCTTCTGCTGGTACGATTAAAGTGCCAAGTAAACCGATTACTGTTGAGACAGAAACCATTACGCACAAGGTTAAGTCTGGTGAGTTCTTAGGTAAGATTGCGAATCACTATAAAGTGAAGGTTTCAGATATCCGCCGAGAGAATAACTTGAAGTCAGATACCTTGTGGGTAGGGCAAAAGTTGAAGATAACGGTCGCGGTAAAAGATAAACCGATTCGTAAGCACAAGGTTTCTCGGGGTGAGTTCCTTGGCAAAATAGCGTCCAAATACGGCGTTAGCGTATCGAGCATTCGTAAAGCGAATAACTTACGCTCTGATCAGCTAGCGGTTGGGCAAGTCCTGATCATTCCAAACAAGTAGGTGAGCTTCTAACTCATTATGACGATTAAAATTTTGCCAGCCAGACTTGCAAACCAAATCGCCGCAGGGGAAGTGGTCGAAAGACCTGCTTCTGTGATTAAAGAACTGGTTGAAAATAGTCTTGATTCTGGCGCAACTCGAATCGATATCGATATCGAGAAAGGAGGCGCAAAGCTGATTCGTGTTCGTGATAACGGAAAAGGTATCGCGAAAGATGAACTTGGCTTAGCGCTCAGTCGTCATGCGACATCTAAGATACATACCTTAGATGATCTCGAAGCCATTATGAGTCTAGGTTTTCGCGGTGAAGCGTTAGCCAGTATTAGCTCAGTCTCGCGTTTGACGCTCACGTCGCGTCCTGCGGCACAAGAAGAAGCCTGGAGTGCCTACTCCGAAGGGCGTGATATGCAGGTGAAGCTTAAGCCAGCAGCGCACCCGATTGGCACGACTGTTGAGGTGTTGGACTTATTTTTTAATACTCCAGCGCGTCGCAAGTTTCTTCGTACGGAGAAAACCGAATTTGCTCATATTGATGAGTTATTGAAACGTATTGCGTTAAGCCGCTTTGATGTCACCATCAATGTGCGTCATAACGGCAAGATCATCCGTCAATATCGCGCGGCGAAAAATCAGCTTCAAACCGAAAAGCGTATTGCTGCTGTCTGCGGTAATGCGTTTGTGCGGCATATGCTCAGAATCGAGCTTGAGCATCAAGGGTTAAAGCTACATGGGTGGATTACCACGCCAGAGGGAGCAAGGCAGCAAAGCGATTTACAATATTGCTATGTGAATGGCCGAATGATGCGTGACAAATTAATCAATCACGCGATTCGTCAAAGCTATGAAATGAGCTTAAAGCCAGATCAGTTTGCTGCGTATGTGCTCTTTATTGAGCTAGATCCGCACCAAGTAGATGTGAATGTTCACCCTGCTAAGCATGAAGTGCGTTTCCACCAAGCTCGTTTGGTGCATGATTTCATCTATCAAGCTTTGACGGATGCACTTGCGCAAAGCGCCGTGATTGATAAACCACAGGTGAATGAATCGGCATTTCATCGCGTGGAACCGACTGAGTCCGAAGAGATTGAGCATTCGCCAGAGCCTGAAAATGTACAAGAGCCAGCATCTTCACCAGTACCAGAGCGGGTTTATCAAGCGATAGAGAGTACACCGGCTTATCCTGGACGCAGTGATTATGAAGTGAAGCCTCGTAATAGCGGTCCTAGTGAAACCTCCGTGCGAGAGGCGCGCGTAGTGGAGTCATTCAAACGTAATGATTGGGTGGAATCCAAACCTGCACCAAAGCCAAGTCACAGTAAAGAGCGCCACGTAGAACCAGCGCCAACTAAACAAGAAGTACGCGCTTATCACGAGCTGTTGAAAACGCCAGAGTTTGAGGCTCAGGCAGTCACTCCAATAGCGCCCCAAACGATAACTTCGCACACATCAATGCCATCGATTACTGCATTGGGCAAAGCGCTGATGGTGGTCGATGAACAATTTGTTTTGATGAGCAGTGACAGTGGGGCGGCGTTAGTCTCGTTACCTAGAGCAGAATTTTATCGTGTAAAAGGCCAGCTTTCTCCAAGCGATGGTGCACTCAAGGCACAACCTCTGCTTGTTCCTCTATCTATTAAGTTAGAGGCCGAATTAGTGAGACTGGCCCAAGATTATCAACAAGATTTGGCATTGCTTGGTATTCAATTGAAAGCGAGAAACGAGCACGCCTTAATGGTGATGGGCGTCCCAGCTCCGCTGCGTCAACAAAACTTACAAAATTTAGTACCAGATCTGTTATCTTACGCGCAATCTTGTGTGAACGAAGGTATAGCAGCGGCTCAGATGCTGTCTGAGTTGATAGATTGGCTCGCATTACAGGTCACGACAGTGAAGAGTCACTATACTTTTTCTGAAGCCATTCAAATTATTGCGGAACTTGAACAGCTAAGACATGGTCAATTGCCATTAGAAGATACAAAATTCGTATCCGCTGTTGATTTCTCTGCCACGATAGCCAAATTAAAACCATGACAGATAAACTACCTTTGGCGCTATTTTTAATGGGGCCAACTGCATCAGGCAAAACTGAGCTGGCGATTCGTCTTCGTCAAAAATTTCCGATTGAGATCATCAGTGTTGATTCTGCTTTGATCTACAAAGGGATGGATATCGGTACGGCGAAACCGGATGAAAAAGAGTTAAGTTTGGCGCCTCATCGCTTGATAGATATTTTGGATCCAAGTGAATCTTACTCTGTCGCCGACTTTCGTCGAGATGCATTGAAAGCGATGGATGATATTGTTGCAGAAGGAAAAATTCCACTTCTTGTGGGTGGAACAATGCTGTATTACAAGGCGTTACTTGAAGGTTTATCACCACTTCCTGCTGCAAATCCTGAAATTCGTCAGCAAATTGAACAAGAGGCATTGACTAAAGGTTGGTCAGTGTTGCACGATGAACTCAAAGAGGTTGATCCTGTGTCAGCCGCGAGAATCCATCCCAATGATCCCCAACGTTTATCTCGGGCATTGGAAGTTTTTCGCATTTCAGGTAAAACTTTGACTGAATTGACTCAAACGAAAGGTGAAAGCCTACCATACCGAGTCAAGCAGTTTGCAATAGCTCCCAAGGATAGGGCAGAACTTCACCGTCGGATTGAACTCCGTTTCGAGAAGATGATGGAAGCGGGCTTTGAAGAAGAAATGAAAGCGTTACATTCGCGAAAAGATCTTCACCCCGATCTTCCTTCCATACGATGCGTCGGTTACCGACAGATGTGGGAGTATTTAGATGGGGAGTGTACACGTGACGAAGCGGTATTTCGTGGCGTATGCGCGACTCGTCAATTGGCCAAGCGTCAAATCACCTGGTTACGCAGCTGGGATGATTTAACTTGGTTGGATAGCGAGAACATTGAACAGGCATTAGAAACGATGTCGGAAGCAATAGCATCTGATTGACATAGCTGTGTATAATGTGATCGTTTTTGCGTGAACGCACTCTCAAAGGATCTGTTGTTGGCGGTTTTTATACTATGCTGCTAATTACTTAGAGTGCATTTTTGATTCGTTTAGCTCAGATGCAAAAGCCGTATCTTTTGCATTGCACCACTAGCTAAATAATTACAACTACAAATTAAATAAGGAAAATAAAAATGGCTAAGGGGCAATCTCTACAAGACCCATTTCTAAACGCGCTACGTCGTGAGCGTATCCCGGTATCTATCTACCTTGTGAATGGTATTAAACTACAAGGTCAGATCGAATCATTCGATCAATTTGTGATCCTGCTGAAGAATACTGTTAACCAAATGGTGTACAAGCACGCGATCTCAACAGTTGTGCCGGCTCGTCCAGTGAGCCATCACAGCGGTGAACGTCCACAAGGTGAGCGTCCACAAGAGAAATCTGAAGATTAATTCTTCATCGAGTATTTTTAAAATAAGGAGTTGATTGCTTGTTTGACCGTTATGAATCCGGTGAGCGAGCCGTACTTGTTCATATCAACTTCACGCAAGAAGGTGAATGGGAAGATCTGGCTGAGTTCGAAATGCTGGTTTCTTCTGCTGGGGTAGAGGCGCTACAAGTGGTAACTGGTAGTCGTCAATCCCCACACCCGAAATACTATGTCGGAGAGGGTAAGGCCCAAGAGATTGCTACAGCGGTACAATCAACTGGTGCCGAAATTGTGATTTTTAATCACGCCCTCTCTCCTGCCCAAGAACGTAACCTCGAAGCACTGTGCCAATGTCGAGTTCTCGACCGCACTGGTCTTATTCTCGATATCTTTGCTCAACGAGCTCGAACACACGAAGGTAAGCTACAGGTAGAGCTGGCTCAACTTCGTCATATCTCTACTCGTTTGATTCGTGGTTGGACGCACCTTGAAAGGCAGAAAGGTGGTATCGGTTTACGTGGCCCGGGTGAAACCCAGCTGGAAACCGACCGTCGCTTATTGCGTGACAGAATCAAAGCCATCCTGCGACGCTTAGACAAAGTAGCGAAGCAGCGTGAACAAGGGCGCCGCGCCCGAAATCGAGCTGAAATCCCAACGGTTTCACTTGTGGGTTACACCAACGCGGGTAAGTCGACACTCTTCAACCGTATTACAGAAGCTGGCGTGTACGCGGCTGATCAATTATTTGCTACTTTGGACCCGACTTTACGTAAGATAGAGTTAGCAGATGTTGGTCCTGCCATCTTGGCAGACACGGTTGGTTTTATTCGACATTTGCCACACGACTTGGTTGCGGCCTTCAAGGCAACCTTGCAGGAAACGCAAGAAGCTGACATTTTGTTACATGTTGTTGATGCCAGTGATGAGCGTTTTCGTGAGAATATTCAAGCTGTTCATGAAGTACTAGAAGAGATCGACGCGCATGAAGTGCCGACTCTGGTTGTCATGAACAAAATCGACAATCTAGATTCGCAGAAACCACGTATAGAACGAGACGAGGAAGGCGTACCTCGCGCAGTTTGGGTTTCAGCAATGGATGGGTTGGGCATTGATGTCCTGTTTGAGGTGCTGACGGAACGTCTGGCGTCACAAATGGTCGAGCATCAGTTGCGAATTCCTCCACAGTATCAAGGACGATTCCGTAGTACCTTCTTCCAAATGAAGTGTATTCAACGTGAGGAATATGACCAGGATGGTAACTTGTTGATCGATATTCGAATGCAGCAAGTAGATTGGTCTAGACTTGAAAAAAGAGAAGGGGCAGTTTTGACTGGCTTTATAGTCACTTAAAGGACTGCTACAGTATAACGTCATATCAAATGATGGAGCTTTCTAATGGCGTGGAATGAGCCTGGAAATAACAACGGCAACAATGGCCGCGATAATGACCCTTGGGGTAATAATAATCGTGGTGGCCAGCGTCCTGGTGGCCGAGATCAAGGTCCGCCAGATTTAGATGAAGTGTTCAACAAACTGAGTCAAAAGCTGGGCGGCAAGTTTGGTAAAAAAGGCGGCGGTGGTTCTCCAATCGGCGGCGGTGGTGGTAGTGCAATTGGCTTTGGCGTGATTGCTCTGATTGCTGTTGCAGTTTGGTTCTTCGCTGGTTTTTACACCATTGGTGAAGCAGAGCGTGGTGTTGTACTGCGTTTAGGTAAATACGATCGTATCGTAGACCCAGGTCTTAACTGGCGTCCTCGCTTTATTGATGAGTACGAAGCGGTAAACGTACAAGCGATTCGTTCACTACGTGCATCTGGTCTAATGCTGACCAAAGATGAAAACGTTGTAACAGTTGCGATGGATGTTCAGTACCGAGTGACTGACCCATACAAATACTTGTACCGTGTAACCAATGCAGACGACAGCTTGCGTCAAGCAACGGATTCTGCACTACGTGCAGTAATTGGTGACTCATTGATGGATAGCATTCTAACCAGTGGTCGTCAGCAAATTCGTCAAACTACGCAAGAAACACTGAACCAAATCATTGATAGCTATGATATGGGTCTGGTACTTGTTGATGTGAACTTCCAGTCTGCTCGTCCACCAGAGCAAGTGAAAGATGCGTTTGATGATGCAATCGCAGCACGTGAGGATGAAGAGCGTTTCATTCGTGAAGCTGAAGCATACAAGAACGAAATCTTGCCTAAGGCAACGGGTCGTGCAGAGCGTTTGAAGAAAGAAGCACAAGGTTACAATGAGCGTGTCACTAACGAGGCTCTTGGTCAGGTAGCACAGTTCGAAAAACTACTACCAGAATACCAAGCAGCGCCTGGTGTAACGCGTGATCGTCTGTACATTGACGCAATGGAAGAGGTGTACTCAAGCACTTCGAAAGTGTTGATTGACTCGGAATCAAGCGGCAATCTTCTTTACCTTCCAATCGATAAGTTGGCGGGACAAGAGGGCAAAGCAGATACCAAACGTAAATCGAAGTCATCTTCAACTTATGATCAAATTCAACTTGAGTCTGATCGTACACAAGAAGACACTTCGAACACGCAGTCTCGTTCAACAGGTTCACGTCAAGGGAGATACTAAGAATGCGTAAGTTAATGATCCCTGTACTGGTAATCGCACTGGCATTAATGTTGATGTCTTTGTTTGTGATTCCTGAAGGTGAGCGCGGTATCGTGGTTCGATTTGGTCGTGTCTTGAAAGACAACAACGACATCACTCGAATTTACGAGCCTGGTCTGCATTTCAAGATGCCTTTGTTTGACCGTGTGAAACAACTTGATGCACGTATCCAAACAATGGATGGTCGTGCAGACCGTTTCGTAACGTCTGAGAAAAAAGACGTTATCATTGATACCTACGTGAAGTGGCGTATTGAAGATTTTGGTCGCTACTACCTCGCGACAGGCGGTGGTAACTCGCTAACGGCAGAGGCACTACTTGAGCGTAAAGTGACGGACGTGCTTCGTTCTGAAATCGGTGCTCGTGAAATCAAACAGATCGTATCTGGTCCACGTAACGATGATGTGCTACCAGAAGACGCAAGTGCTGATGTTGTCGCAACTGAAGCGGCTCGTGAAGCGCTTGAGATTGATGGTGAACGCGACCTAATCATGTCTGAAGTATTGAAGGACACGCGTGAAAGCGCAATGAAAGACTTGGGTGTTCGTGTCGTTGATTTCCGAATGAAGAAAATCAACCTGCCTGATGAAATCAGTGAGTCTATCTACCGTCGTATGCGTGCGGAGCGTGAGTCCGTTGCTCGTAAGCACCGTTCTCAAGGTCGTGAAAAAGCGGAAGTTATTCGTGCTCAAGCAGAACTAGAAGTAGCAACTATTCTAGCTGAAGCTGATAAAACTGCGCGTGTGACACGAGGTGAGGCGGATGCTGAAGCTGCGAAGATTTATGCTGAAGCGTACAACAAAGACCCTGAGTTCTTTAGCTTCCTACGCTCGCTACGTGCGTATGAGAAGTCCTTCAGCTCTAAGAGCGATATTCTGGTGCTTGATCCGAAGAGTGAGTTCTTCCAATACATGAACCAGTCGAAGGGCAGCATGGAGAAATAATCTCCGCGTCTTATTGAAATAAAAGGCTCCTTAGGGAGCCTTTTTTGTATCTGATGCTAAGTGCTAGCTCATCATGATGGCGATGACGGCTCCAGCAACTACTAGGCAGCCACCGATGCGTCGTAGCTGATTGTTGGGTTGTTCACTTAATTGAACCACCATATTCCGCCAACCGTTAGGAGCAATCAGTGGCCCAATGCCTTCCACGATCAAGACGAGCCCAATCGCCAACCATATGGATTCAGACATAGCGCTTTCCAGTCGAATAGAGAAAGCTAAATACTATCAGTGATATGCTGATTTCAAAATGAACAAAGCGGCAAGATGACATTCTGGTAGCGACTCTGTGAACAAAAAATGACTGCAAGAAGTGAGATTCGGTGCTAGAATCCATTTTTAACTAGCAATCAGACTTGGAAAGATGGGAAATAACGTAGTCGTTCTAGGCACCCAATGGGGTGACGAAGGTAAAGGTAAAATCGTAGACCTTTTAACTGAAGATGCAAAATACGTGGTACGCTACCAAGGCGGTCACAACGCAGGTCACACTCTCGTAATTGACGGTGAAAAAACCGTTCTTCACTTAATTCCATCAGGTATCCTTCGCGATAACGTAAAATGTGTTATCGGTAACGGTGTTGTACTATCACCTGAAGCTCTACTTAAAGAAATGAAGCCTCTTGAAGAGCGCGGTATTCCAGTACGCGAGCGTCTTTTCATTTCTGAAGCATGTCCGCTAATTCTTCCTTACCACGTTGCAATGGACCAAGCTCGCGAAATCGCTCGCGGTAAAAAAGCTATCGGTACTACTGGTCGTGGTATCGGTCCAGCATACGAAGATAAAGTTGCTCGTCGTGGTCTACGCGTTGGCGACCTATTCGATATGGCGACTTTCGCAGAGAAGCTAAAAGAAGTCATGGAGTTCCATAACTTCCAACTAGTTAACTTCTACAAAGCGGAGCCAGTAAGCTACGAAGAAGTACTTGAGCAAGCGAAAGGCTACGCTGAGCTACTAACTTCAATGGTTATCGACGTAACTGACGAACTAGACGCAGCACGTAAGCGCGGCGACAAGATCATGTTCGAAGGCGCACAAGGTACACTACTTGATATCGACCACGGTACTTACCCGTACGTAACGTCTTCTAACACGACAGCTGGTGGTGTTGCTGCAGGTTCTGGTTTTGGTCCTCGTCACATCGGTTACATCTTGGGTATCGCAAAAGCGTACTGTACTCGCGTTGGTGCTGGTCCATTCCCGACTGAACTATACGACGGTTTAGATAAGCAAGATCCAATTGGTAAGCACTTAGGTGAAGTTGGCCACGAGTTCGGTGCGACAACTGGTCGTCTACGTCGTACAGGTTGGTTCGATGCTGTTGCTATGCGTCGTGCAATCCAAATCAACTCTGTATCTGGTTTCTGTCTAACTAAACTAGACGTACTAGATGGTCTAGAAGAGCTAAAAATCTGTACTGGTTACAAGATGGAAGATGGCTCTGTGCTAGAAGTTTCTCCGATGGCTGCTGAAGCATTCGAAAAAGCAACGCCAATCTACGAAACAATGCCTGGTTGGTCTGAGAACACATTTGGTGCTAAGTCACTAGATGCTCTACCACAAGCCGCTCTTGACTACATCAAGCGTATTGAAGAGCTAACTGGCGTTCCAGTAGACATCATCTCTACAGGTCCTGACCGTAACGAAACTATCATCAAAGTTCACCCATTCGAAGCTTAATTGATAGCCGTTAAAGATTGCAAAAGCCGACCTTCTGGTCGGCTTTTTTGTATCTGAACAAAAACAGCGTGACTCTCATATGGCAAGCTTTTGCCGCTGAGCCTAAATCAGAGGCAAAAATTGTCTAAAGCTTAGCTGTTTTTTGCCGATAAGGTTATCAAGCAGAGGAGATCCTTCACCGATCTTTGGTTTCTTAGATACCTTAAGGGTACGTTTATGAAGTTACGAACAGTGGCTGCTTCACTGTTGTTGACCTTGGTTGCTACCACAGTGAAAGCCAATGTTGCTGATGTGGGGGCACCAGTTCCGATCTATACCGAAGCAGAGCTGATAAAGCTTATTGAGCAAAATAAGCACTTACAACGTGTGCGCGCTGATAACTGCCAGCTGGTGGAGGATATCGTAGCTCGTGCGACTCGAATTAACTTACCCGCTTATGAATTTCTGTACGGAGATATGTTGGCTTGGGGGGTGTGTGTCGAGCAAGATGTCGAACTGGGTCTTTACTACATCGAAAATGCAGCGCATCAGGGGTTACCAGCTGCACTAGAGCAGATTGGCCGATACTATTCGCGTGGCACTTTAGTACAGCAAGATAAAGAACGTGCAATTCCATATTTGCGAGAAGCTGCGTCAATGGGAAACCTAAACGCGCGTATTCATCTGGCCGAGTTGCTTTTACGTGATTATGGCAGTCCACTCGATTACGAAGATGCGTATCGTTGGTTATATAACTCTGTCACAGCAGATAAGCGGCAGCATAAGCGCATAACTGTATTGAGAAACGGCCTTGAACAGCGCATGCCACAAAACGTTATTGCTCGAGCTAAACGGCGAGACACCTTTTGGTAACGCTTCAATATTGCAAACAACTTCATACAACAAAGCCCACGTCACGTGGGCTTTGTTGTTTTCCCGATAGTTGGTAGCGCTTAAACCACTTTGTGTGGACCGAAGCATTCGTAATGGAATTGCTCTTCTGGTACGCCAAGTTCTAATAGCTGTTTCGCTACGTGCTGCATAAATCCTACAGGACCACAGAAGTATACCTGCACGTTATCTTGCTTTAATGCAGCTTCAATTTCATACAGATTGACAAAGCCCGTGAAGTGGAAGTCTTCGCCTAGCTTGTCTTCTGCCGTTGGTTGGTTATACCAAACGAGCGCGTTCATATTTTCTTTTTCTGCAACGAGTTGGTTTACGTGTTGCTTGAAAGCATGCTGTTGGCCATTTTCTGTTGCATGAACCCAAGTTACAGGTGCTTGATGTGCTGAGAGACTTTCTAGCATTGACAGCGTTGGAGTAAGTCCCACACCAGCAGAAATTAGAACAACGGGTGTTTGTGGTTCGGCATCCATAAAGAAATCACCGGCAGGGGCCGCAAGCTGCACTTTTTCGCCAATGTTCAGGCTATCGTGCAGGTAGTTCGACACTTTTCCGCCTTCTTCACGTTTTACTGAGATACGGTAGGTGTTCTCTTGGACCGCAGAAGACAGGCTATATTGGCGAATTTCTTGGTTTTCTAACTGGTCACTGTTGATGTAGATGCCAAGGTATTGTCCCGGTTTATACGGCGCCACTTTTTGGCCATCGGTTGGCTTGAACACAAAGCTGCAAATGTGCTCGCTCTCAATCTTTTTATCGACTAATTCAAATTCGCGTAGACCGCGCCAGCCGCCTTCCAAAGCTTCATTTTGTTGGTAAATTTGTTCTTCGCGCTGAATAAATACATTCGCAAGTACGCCGTAAGCCTCAGCCCAAGCATCCAACACTTCTTGACCTGGATTAAAAAGCTCATCGATTGTCGCAAGTAAATGCTTACCAACGATTTGGTACTGATCTTCTGTGATCAAAAAGCTCGTGTGCTTATGCGCAATTTTCTCTACTGCGCCAAGCAGAGCTGGCAAATTTTCAATATTGGCAGCATAGGCACAGATAGCGTTGAATAATGCTTCACGCTGATCGCCGTTACGCTGGTTACTCATGTTAAAAATATCTTTCAACTCAGGGTTATGAGTAAACATACGCTCGTAAAAGTGCGCGGTCAGTTTTGGTCCTGTTTCGGCGATGAGTGGTGCGGTCGCTTTGACGATCTCGATAGTTTGATTGCTGAGCATAAGGGCTTCCTACTTTAAGTTGTATTTATAATGCATGTTTAAAGTTGTATCTCAAATGTATCTTTCGATCAAGAAAAGATTTACACTTTTATCGATAGCTCAAGTTTGGGGTTTTAGCATCACCAGCGGGTTATTGAGTCGCACTTTGGGAGAGAATATGCAGTTAACTAGTTTCACTGATTATGCGTTGAGAACCTTAATTTTCTTGGCTTCGTTGCCGGAAGATGAGTTAACCAGCATTACCGAAGTGACGGATTTATTTGGTGTGTCGCGCAACCATATGGTTAAAGTTATCAATCGGTTAGGGCAGTTGGGTTATGTCCATACCGTGCGCGGAAAAAACGGTGGTATCCGGCTGATGAAGCCAGCGTCTGAAATCACAGTCGGTGGTGTTGTGCGCGATTTAGAGCCGTTAGATTTAGTCAACTGTGGTGTGGATTTTTGCCATATTACCCCTGCTTGCCGCCTCAAAGATAAATTGGCGAAAGCAAAAAGTGCCTTTCTGGCGGAGTTGGATGACTGCACGATTGAATCCTTGCTCAGTGACAATTCTGAACTTTTGATCTTGCTGGCTCGTCCTTAACTCATTTGCATGCCTAGAGTCGATCTCGATCATTCTTTTTTCAAAGCAATTCTGTAGCTTATCGAGAGACTCAGATATACTAGCCATATACCTTCCTTGCTAGATAGGCGTGCCTATGTCAGACAATATTCCAAACGATCCTTTTGCAGATCGTGAATCCAAAAATTACGAAAATCCAATTCCAAGCCGAGAGTTTATCATCGAGTTTCTAGAGCAAGCGGGCGTTCCAATGAATCGTAACGACTTGTTTGAGGCACTAAAGCTTGAGGGCGAAGAGCAATACGAAGGGTTGCGTCGTCGGCTACGTGCGATGGAGCGAGATGGCCAACTGGTGTTTACCCGTCGTCAGTGCTATGCATTGCCTGAAAAACTTGAAATGGTGAAAGGTTACGTGATTGGTCATCGTGATGGCCATGGTTGGGTACGTCCAGAAGGCAGCGTCGGCAAGGATGATGATATTCTGTTACCGCACCATCAGATGAAGAACATCATCCACGGTGATTTTGTCTTAGTGCAACCGACAGACAACAGCAAGCGCGGCCGCCGTGAAGGACGTTTGGTGCGTGTGCTAGAGGAGCGCAATGATCAAATCGTTGGTCGTTTCTTCCTTGAATATGGATACTCCTATGTTGTCCCAGATGACTCGCGTATCAGCCAAGATATCCTGATCCCAAATGAGCACAAAGCGGGTGCACGCATGGGTAACGTAGTCGTAATTGAAATTACTGATCGTGGCTCACGCTCACGCGGCATGATGGGTAAAGTGGTTGAAGTCCTTGGTGAAAACATGGCACCAGGTATGGAAACACAAATTGCGATTCGTACACACCAAATCCCTCACGAATGGCCAGAAGCCGTCGATAAACAAATCGAAAACTTAGGCGAAGAAGTACCAGAAGAAGCGAAAGTTGGTCGTGTGGATCTACGTGATTTGCCACTAGTGACCATTGACGGCGAAGACGCACGAGACTTTGATGATGCCGTTTACTGTGAAAAGAACAAAGAAGGTGGTTGGCGTTTATGGGTAGCGATTGCTGACGTCAGTTACTACGTTCGTCCTGACTCTGCGTTGGACAAAGAAGCGATCAATCGTGGTAACTCAGTATATTTCCCTTCGCAAGTTGTGCCAATGTTGCCAGAAGTACTGTCGAACGGTCTATGTTCGCTTAACCCGCAAGTAGATCGCTTGTGTATGGTGTGCGAAATGACCATTTCCGATACAGGTAAGCTGTCTGGTTACAAGCATTACGAGGCGGTGATGAACTCGCACGCTCGTCTCACATATAGCAAAGTGAGCGCGATTCTAGAAGGGGATGAAGAACTACGTGAGCGCTACCAGCCGCTTGTTTCTCATCTAGAAGAGTTGCACAAGATGTACAAAGTGCTGAAAGAAGCACGAGATCAACGCGGTGCAATCGAATTTGAAACCGTTGAAACCAAATTTATTTTCAATGCGGAACGTAAAATCGAAAGCATTGAGCCAGTAATTCGTAATGACGCGCATAAGATCATCGAAGAATGTATGATTTTAGCCAACATTGCTTCGGCATCGCTGGTAGAAAAAGCGAAAGAGCCCGCGCTTTATCGTATCCACGAATCTCCAGGTGAATTACGCCTGCAAGGTTTCCGTGACTTCTTAAGTGAACTTGGTCTTGAGCTAAAAGGTGGTTTAGAGCCTTCACCAACGGACTATGCTGATCTCGCACGTCAAATCTCCGGGCGTCAAGATCAAGAGTTGATTCAGACCATGCTGCTACGCTCAATGAAGCAAGCGGTATACAACGCAGATAACGCGGGGCACTTTGGGTTGGCATTGAAACGCTATGCGCACTTTACGTCGCCAATTCGTCGTTACCCTGACTTGTTACTTCACCGTGCAATCAAGTATCTGATTGCTAAAGAAGAAGGTCGTAATCAAGATCGCTGGACACCAACAGGTGGCTATCATTACTCGTTTGACGACATGGATTTTTACGGCGAACAATGTTCGATGACAGAGCGCCGTGCTGATGATGCAACACGTGATGTTGCGGATTGGCTGAAGTGTGAATATATGCAAGACCACGTCGGTGACGAACTAGACGGTGTTATCGCTAATGTCACTAGCTTTGGCTTCTTTGTACGTTTAACGGATTTGCACATCGATGGTTTGGTACATATTTCTACCCTTGCGAACGACTACTATCAATTTGACCCGATTGGTCAACGACTTATTGGTGAAAGTTTCGGTAACATCTACCGCTTAGGTGATGCAGTAAAAGTAAAAGTACTGGCTGTTAACCTCGATGACAAGCAAATTGACTTTGAATTGGTCGAAACAAGTCGTAAGCTACGCGGCGAAGGTAAGACTGCGAAGAAACGCGCAGCGGAAGCAAAACGCAAAGCGAAAGATAAAAAACGCGCTGCGACTCGCTCTTCATCGAAAGAAGGTGGCGCGGCTCGTGCAATTCCTGCGATAGAGCCAACTAAACGCCCAGAAGAAACGGGCGCAACGAGTAAGCGTAATGGCCCAAAACGTGGTGACGCCCAAGGCAACGAGAAGCCTAAAGTGAAAAAAGCACGTAAAAAGAAGCCGCACAGTAAGCCGAAGAAAACCAAGCGCACTAAAAAAGAAGCGCAGTAGGTTGAAGCGCCAACTTAGTTCAAACTCGGTTGGCGCAGGCAATACGACCAGAACAACAGGTTAAACAATGAGTAACGAATTTATCTACGGCATTCACGCAGTGAAGGCGGTATTGGAGCGCGAACCAGAGCGTTTTATCGAGGCGTACGTTTTAAAAGGTCGTCAAGATGATCGCCTAATGCCAATCCTAAATGATCTTCAGGTTTGTGGTGTTTCTATTCAGCAGATGACACGTAAAACCTTGGATGACAAAGCACGCGGTGCAAATCACCAAGGCATCATCGCTCGTGTGAAACCAGCGAAGCAGCTGAATGAGAACGATATTGATGACATCCTTGCAAAGCACGAATCACCACTGCTCTTAGTGTTAGACGGCGTGACCGATCCACACAATCTTGGTGCGTGTTTACGTAACGCAGATGCGGCAGGTGCTGCGGCGATCATCGTACCGAAAGATCGTTCTGCGCCAATGAATGCGACGGTAAGTAAAGTCGCTTGTGGTGCAGCTGAAGTCGTACCATTGATCCGAGTGACTAACTTGGCTCGTACTATGCGTACATTGCAAGAGAAAGGCATCTGGTTTGTTGGTACTGCGGGTGAAGCAACGCACGACATCTACCAAGCCAAACTGACTGGACCTCTTGCTATCGTAATGGGGGCTGAAGGTGACGGTATGCGTCGTCTGACTCGTGAAACCTGCGACGATTTGATTAAGATCCCAATGGCTGGTAGCGTTTCAAGCTTGAACGTATCTGTGGCATCCGGCATCTGTTTGTTTGAGGCAGTTCGTCAGCGTATTGCTGCAAAGTAACGACGAAACAAACAGTTACTGTAGAATCAGACATAATGATAAAAACAAAGGATGGGGTGCCATCCTTTGTCGTTTTCACCGATTTATAAATAAAAATCCTCAGGGAAGTTATGACTCAACAAGACATTAAATTCATCGCCTTCGATCTAGATGGTACTTTGCTTGATAGCGTGCCAGATCTAGCTGTCGCGGCAGACCAAGCAGTACAGGCGCTTGGCTTTCCATCGGTTTCAGAAGAACAAGTTCGTGATTATGTGGGTAACGGCGCAGACGTGCTTATTGGTCGCTCATTAAGCCAAAGCCTGACCATCAACCCAGAGCTGAGTGAAGAGCTTCGTGCTAAAGCGCGTGTATTGTTTGATGACTACTACGAGCAAAGCGGTCACAAGCTAAGTCATCTTTACCCAACGGTAAAAGAGACACTAGCAGAGCTGCACAAAGCGGGCTTTGTTATGGCGTTGGTGACTAACAAACCTTCAAAGTTTGTGCCTGACGTTTTGGAAAAGCACGACATCGCAAAATACTTCGTTGATGTCCTTGGCGGTGATGCATTCCCAGAGAAAAAACCAAACCCAGTAGCATTGAACTGGCTAATGGAAAAGCACCAAATCCAACCAAGTGAAATGCTGATGGTTGGCGACTCGAAAAACGACATTCTCGCAGCAAAGAATGCAGGCTGTGCCTCATTTGGTCTGACATATGGTTACAACCACGGTGAACCTATTTCAGCATCAAATCCAGATTTCGTCGCTGACAGTTTGGCAGAATTATTGGACGTTGTAGCGGTTTCTGCATAACGGCTACAAAAGAGCTTCCAAAATACTCGTTAATGAGTACACTGAGTAAACCGTGCACCTATTACTGCACGGTTTTTTTCATTTAATTAGATTAAGAAGTCAAAGGAATCATTCTAATGAGCAAACCCATTGTATTGAGTGGTGTTCAACCTTCAGGTGAACTAAGTATCGGTAACTACTTGGGTGCTCTACGTCAATGGCAGCAGATGCAAGACGATTATGATTGCCAATATTGTGTGGTAGACCTTCACGCGATTACGGTTCGTCAGGACCCTAAAGCGCTGCATGAAGCAACTCTAGACGCACTGGCAATTTGTCTGGCAGTTGGTGTTGACCCGAAGAAGAGCACGCTATTTGTTCAGTCACATGTACCAGAGCATGCTCAATTAGGTTGGCTTCTTAACTGCTACACTCAAATGGGTGAGCTGAGCCGTATGACTCAGTTTAAAGACAAATCGGCACGTTACGCGAATGACGTAAACGTCGGTCTATTTGACTACCCGGTGTTGATGGCGGCTGACATTTTGCTTTACGGTGCACACCAAGTACCTGTAGGCAGTGACCAGAAGCAACATCTAGAATTAGCGCGCGATATCGCAACGCGTTTCAACAATATTTACTCGCCAGAGCAGCCAATCTTCCAAGTTCCAGAGCCTTACATTCCGACAGTAAATGCGCGTGTAATGAGCCTTCAAGACGCAACGAAGAAGATGTCTAAATCTGATGACAACCGTAAGAACGTTATCACGCTGCTGGAAGAGCCTAAGTCGATCCTTAAGAAGATCAACAAAGCGCAAACCGATACCGAAACGCCGCCAAGTATCCGTCATGATATCGAGAACAAGGCGGGCATTGCTAACCTAATGGGTCTGTACTCTGCGGCGACAGGCATGAGCTTCGAAGAGATTGAAGCGAAGTACCAAGGCGTAGAAATGTATGGCCCATTTAAGAAAGATGTTGGTGAGGCAGTTGTAGCAATGCTTGAGCCAATTCAAGCAGAATATCACCGTATTCGCGCTGATCGTGCTTACATGGACGAGGTAATGCAGCAAGGCGCTGAGAAAGCCTCGGCACGAGCGGCTGAAACGCTTAAGAAAGCATACGAAGCAGTAGGTTTTGTAGCTCGCCCATAGTTGCTAAGAACGAATACGAAAAGCTCCACTTTGGTGGAGCTTTTTTTATGCCTGTATTACTGAAATGGCGTGTCTTTCATACAGCGTTCCATGTCGTAATATTCAACACGTCCTCGAGCTCCTAGAAAGGCAGACTTCACAACCATGCCTCTATCAATGAAGTAACTAAGCTGTACGCATGATATATCGTAGCTGAGTTCTTTAATTCTCGCTGGAATCCAGTAGGTTCCTGGCGTTCTTAGACGCTGAGTAAAGGTAATAACACCCTCGTCACTGACTTCTAGCTCTTCAATACCATCCAGTTCATTTTTGGCTGATTCGATGATGTCTTGATTCGCCGTAGGTTGAAGTGGCTCACTGGCGGTCAACTGACACCCCGCTATCAAGCCAAGTAGGGAGATAGCTAGCACACTGCGTTGAATTGTTTTCATTTGTCGTTCCTGGGTTTACAGCTAATGAGATCTTATTGTCTCGCGCAGGTGTTATATCTTTTGTGTATGTTTTTGGCTAGTGAGTAATGAAAAGTTATTGAATAAATCATGAAAACTTTGAAGTATGAGGGGCCTGTATAAGAGAGAACGAAGCGAGTAATAGATTCTTGGGCTTGAACAGTGATGCAAGTGAAAATTAAAGCATTCTAAATTAGTGACTAATTATATTTTTTATTTGTAACGGAACGGTTGGGTTAATAAGCAACTCAACAAGTGATGTATTTTCTACTCCTTAACATGAAGTGAAAAAGTAAACTGAGTAATCAATCTAAATTCTGACTTGTTTATCAATAGCGCTCTGTATTTATTACAAAAAATGTTTGAATGGGATGCTCTGGCATATTTTCTTATATTCACATGTGATTCATTTCACGGCTTTAATTACTCATTCTTATTTATTTCATAAATAAACCTGATAGTAGACGCAAATGGCAGGCTCTAACCAGAGCTAAGTTTGCATTTACATAAATATCAGGTATGACAATGGACACGTTAATCAAACCCTCAATACTCGCATTAACCATCGCCAGTGCACTTAGTGCAAACGCGAACGCAGAGATTATTATTTCCCAATACGTAGAAGGCGGCGCTTATAATAAAGCGGTAGAGATCGCTAATACGGGTGATACTGCGGTGACACTCACTGGCTACGAGTTGGCGAAATCATCAAACGGTGGTGGTACTTGGGGTAGCACATTCGACCTTAGCCAAGTGACGCTACAAGCTAACCAAGTGTATGTACTGGCGCATGGTGATGCGAGCGATACCATTAAAGCTGTCTCGGATATCATAGATAAAAGCGTTGCGAACTTTAACGGTGACGACCCGCTCGCACTGCTTAAAGATGGTGAAGTGCACGACATCATCGGTGTGATGGGTGACGTAGATTTTGGTAAAGACACCACATTAGTTCGTAACAGTGATGCACTAACCCCTTCTGCTACTTATGATGCATCTCAGTGGACGGCATTTGAGAAAGACAACATTGACGGCCTTGGTGAGCTAAATGCGACTGAGCCATCAGCACCATTCGCTTGTGAAGTCGACGGTCAGCAACCTAACTTCACTACCATCCAAGATATTCAAGGTGAAGGCGATACGTCTCCATTCATTGATGGTTACCCATACATTACTGACGAAGATCATTTCGTAACGGGTGTCGTGACTGCTGTTACCACTGGCCTAACCAAAGGTTTCTACCTACAAGCATTAGAAAGCGACAACAACGACAAGACCTCAGAAGGCTTGTTCATTCATACTGACGCGGCAGACACGGCGCTGAAAGCTGGTGACGTTGTTTGTGTGAAAGGTAAAGTTCAAGAGTATTACAGCAATACTCAGCTTGCTTCTGATGCTAACAGCTATGTGAAAACAGGCACCTCTGAAACCCCTCGAGTTACCGATCTTGTTATCAAAGAAGGTGAGACACTACGTGATGCGCTTGAGCGTCATGAAGGGATGCAAGTTGAGTTGACCTCGGCAAGTGACTTGTTTGTAACTCGAAACTTCTCTTACGACTACGATTCACGTCGTAACAATATGATGCTCTCTCATGAAGCGCCATTGTTAAAGCCGACTCAATTACACGCGGCAGAGAGCGATGCAGCCGTTGAGCTAGCAAAAGACAACGCAGCGAACCGCGTATACCTAGAATCAGATGGCAAAGCACCAAACGGACAAATCCCATACTACCCAGATTTTGCTAAAGATGCAGACCAAAATGGCTCTTCAGAGCAGCACATTCGCCTAGGCTCTCGTGTCGAAGGCCTGCAAGGTGTTGTGGCTTACAGCTACAACGAGTACCGCCTAATTGCGACCAATGAAGTTGATAGCAGCAACTTTGTCACGTCAGGTGATGACTTTAACGTTGCGCGTAAAGCGGCGCCAGCCATAGCCGATTCTGATTTACGAGTAGCGAGCTTCAACGTTCTTAACTACTTCACTTCAGTTGCTGACAGCGGGCACGACAACCCAACCGGGCAAAATCGTGGCGCGACAAACCTTGATGAGTTCTTGATCCAGCAAGCGAAAATAGTTTCAGCGATGAATAAGATGGACGCGGACATCATTGGCTTGATGGAAGTGGAAAATAACGGCTTTGGTGATGGTAGTGCTATCCAAAACTTGGTTGATGCTTTAAACGCTGAGATTGATGACGTGGAAGATCATTACACGTATGTCGAAATCGAAGAGCAAGACAAATACCAAGACGAATACTTTGGCAGTGATGCGATCATGGTGGCGATCTTATATCGTGCTAACGCAGTAACACCAAAAGAAGCAGCAAAAGTCATTGTGACGCCAGAGCAACACATTGCAGAGAACACCATTACTCGTAAAGAGGGCACTGAAAGTAACCCTGCATACGACAAATATCAACGCCACAGTCTACTTCAGACCTTTACGGTGAAAGAGACGGGTGAAGATTTGTCTATTGTCGTAAACCACTTTAAGTCGAAAGGCTCTGAGTGTATTGAAGAGTGGATTGCCGGTGTAGAAGATTCTGAGCCAGCGGATCTGCAAGGCAACTGTAACAACTTCCGCGTTTCTGCTGCGCACGCAGTGGGTGAAGCGTTGAAAGAGGTGAAAGGCGATGTATTGCTCATGGGCGACCTCAATGCTTATGGCATGGAAGACCCACTTCTGACACTGACTGATTACTCGAAAGAGAAATACGGCCGTGACATTTATACTGCTGCTTACACAACCATTGGTGATGGTGAACTTCAAGTAGAGAAGACCAAAATTGAAAAAGGTTACGGTCTGCACAACTTAAACACGTTGCTGCACGGCACTGATACGTTTTCTTACACCTATTCGGGCGAGCTGGGTAATTTGGACCACGCATTGGCAAGCAGTAGCCTAGCGCAAAAAGTGGTAGCAATTGAAGATTGGCACATCAACTCACTAGAGAGTAACTTGTTCGAATACAGCAGCAAGTACACAGGTGATATGCCGAAGTACAAAGATGCGTTCTCTGCCTCTGACCACGATCCAGTGATCATCGCGATTGATTTACCAGATGATGACATCGATTTACCGAAAGCAGGTGACAACTTAGCCGTCGATGTCCGTTTACCACCAACGGCGGTTGTGGGCGATATTGTTACGGTGAACTTAACGCCATCCACACAAGCGGCTGCGGCAAGCAGCGATACGAAAGCTTACTCGGCTAGCCAAACTTTAGTTCAAGCTGATATTGATGCGCGTAGCGTGAATATTGAGTTTGAACAAACGCCAGAGCAAGGTAATTATCAGTTAGAAGAGAAAGTGACTGACTCGACAGGTAATATCGTGAAGTTTAGCTCTGTTCGTGATGTTTCAATGACGCAAACTGAAGCTGGAACAGAAGGGTCGAAGGATTCAGATGGTGGTTCGTTTGGTTTTGGTGCTCTATTTGCGCTGCTAGGTCTTGGCTTATTCCGTCGTCGCCGCTAAGCGAATTTACTTCCTGACAAACAGTTCCTAAATAGCTGTAAAGACCAAAGGCCAGCCTATGCTGGCCTTTATGTTCAGAAAAAATATAGAAATGGATAATCATATTGACGTATTAGTTACCAAGTTTGGGTATACTTTTTCAGCAGAGCAAAGGGTGAGACTACTAAATGGACATTAGCTATCGTCAGCTCAAAGCTTTTATCGCCTTGGCTGAGGAACAAAATTTTACTTATGCCGCTGAAAAGGTGCACATCACCCAGTCTGCGTTGAGCCAGATGATGAAAAAGCTGACCCAGCAACTTGCCAGCGAACTCTATCAGCGCCAAGGCAGGAAAATCATCCTCACCGAAGCGGGCGAGCAGTTGTATCAGGAAGCGCGATTTATCGTTAATCGCTTGGATAAACTAGTTCAGCAAAACAAAGACCGCCAGCACGGCTACAACAAGTCGCTGGTGGTTTCGTCGCTATATACGTTGTGTGCATCCTTAGCGCCGAAAACCCTCAATGACCTGAAAAAGCGCTATCCAGATTTTACTTTTCGCTTAATTGAAGAACGGGTTGATGACATTACCCATTCAGTACTACAAGGGCAGGCAGACATCGGCATCAACACCAATCCGAATCACCCAGAATTGAACTTTGATTTACTGTTTCGCGATTACCTGTGCTTTGTTTGCCGGCAAGACCATCCGCTCGCCGAGCATAAGCAAGTCAGTTGGGAACAAGCGCATCAATACGCGTCGATTGGTGTCAGCCCCGGGAACAGTTTACGCACACTTGCCGACGAAGCGTTTCAACGCATTGGTTTAACCTATGATCCGGAGTTGAGCGCTTCGCATACCTCAACGCTATTAGGGATGATTTCCAGCGGACTAGGTTCGACGATTCTGTCTTCCACTATCGGTGAGTTGAGCAACAACGTGGAAGTTCGCTTTATTCCGATTGTTCAACCGGTTCAGTACCGCTCAGTAGGGCTCATTACACGTAAAGAAACTCATCGAGAGTTAGTCGATGAGTTCAGTTTGATTTTGAAAAAGCATGTCAGCGACTGGGGCTTTGCTGAGTTTATCCCCAGTCGTTAAGCGACGTTACATTGGCCCGACGGGTAAACCTGTCAGCATGTAAATCAGGAATAGCCCGCCCCAAACACTAAATAGCACCAGAGCGTATGGCACCATCATCGCGAGGAAAGTACCAAATTTCACTTGCGGATTATATTTGGCGATCAGCGCCAGTACCATCGGAATATATGGATTGGTCGGTGAAATGATGTTGGTGGTGGAGTCGGCAATACGATAGCCCATTTGCGTAATTTGCGGGTCTACGCCAAGTAACATAAAGAGTGGGATAAATACCGGGGCCATGATCGCCCATTGCGCCGAACCACTAAACACAATCATGTTCATCACGCCAGCAAGCATCATAAACAGCGCCATCATCGCCAGCTTTGGCATCTCGACAGACGAAATCCATTCCGCACCATTCACCGCAATAAAGATAGCTAAATTAGACCACTTAAACCAAGCAATGAACTGGGCAATCACAAATACCAAGACAATGTAGCCGCCAACGCCCTTGAGCGCTTTGGACATCAAGTCAGGAATATCACTGGCTTGTTTGATCGTACCCGCTTTGACGCCGTAAACCACCGCATTCATAAAGAAGAATGCCATGATGATCGGGATAATCCCTTTTAGGAAAGGTGAAGGTACCAAACCGCCGTCTGCATTACGTAGAGGTGAATCGGCTGGCAGCAGGGCGGCCAAAAGCAAAGCGATAAACACCAAAGACGCTGCTCCAGCCCATTTCAACGCACTCTTTTGCTTAGTGGTAATTTCAAAAGACGGTTCACTATCGGCGTGGTTGGTTGTCACTTTATGCGCGAATTTAGGCTCGATGTATTTGTCGGTGATGAGCGTCCCTGTGACGACTAAAATCGGAACGGAAAGCAACATAAAGTACCAGTTTGCTGCCGGGCTAACTTCGACGTGTTCAACGATGGCAGACGCTTCGGTTGAAATACCGGAAAGTAATACATCGGTGCCAGCAATAAATAGGTTGGCGGTAAACCCAGCCGCGACCGCGACAAAACCTGCGGCGATGCCGACAATTGGGTTGCGGTTGGTTGCCGCAAAAATCAGACCTGCGAGAGGGGGAACCAAAATGAACGCAGCGTCTGAGGCGAGGTTACCGATGATACCAGTGACGAAAATCGACGCGGTGACAAACTGACGCGGCGCGTTGAGCAATGATTGCTTGATTGCACTGTCGGCCAAGCCTACTTCTTGCAATAGCCCCACCGCTAGCATCATACATAAGACCAATCCGAGTGGTTTAAACGAGACGAAGTTATTCACCGTCGATTGCAGGATGTAAACCAGACCTTCACCACTGATTAGGCTCTTAACGTGCACTACTTCACCCGTAGATGGATGGGTCACGCCGCCGCCAATAAACGAGAATAGGCAAGAGAGCAGCATGACGCTGAGGCACAGGAAGATAAACAGATAGAAGGGATGAGGGACTTTATCGCCCAGTCGCTCAATGCGGTCGATCATTGACGCGCCTGAACTCGATTTTTGCGTAATTGCAGTCGACATTGTTAGAACACTCCTTTGTGTAAAAAGGGGAGTCACTTCCCCTCATTTGTTGTTATTGCTGTTCAATCAAATTGATAAAGTAAGCGGCGCCAATCGGCAGCAGCCGGTCGTTAAAGTCGTAGGCTTTGTTGTGCAGGCCAACGCTGCATCCTTGCTCCTCAGTGCCGTTGCCGATAAAGCCGTAGCAACCCGGTACTTTGTTGAGGAAAAAGGCGAAGTCTTCGCTGGTTAGCATAGCTTCACAGCTTGGGTTAACGCGCTCAGCTCCAACGGTTTGAGCCGCTGCGTCGATCGCTCGCCGAGTTTCGTTTTCGGTGTTAACCGTCGGTGGGTGAGAAATTGGTCCGAGTTTAAATTCTGCTTGCATCCCGTGCGCCTTGGCGCTGTGAGCTACTAGTTGCTCGAGTCGTTCAACCAAGCTATCTCGTGTTTGTTGAGACAAAGTACGGAACGTACCGCTCATATGAGCTTGGTCGGCGATGGCGTTGGTTGTTTCTCCACAATGCAGCTGTGTGACCGAAACCACTAGTGGATCAAACGGGTCGTAGTTGCGGCTGACCATGCCTTGAATACCTTGGTAAATATGGGTCGCGACAAGCAATGGATCTTGGGTTGTGTGTGGTAAGCCAGCATGACCACTTTTTCCGTCGACAGTGACAAACAGACGGTCAGAGCTCGCCATTATTGGCCCCGTCTTAAATGCGAAATGCCCTTCAGGAATGCCCGGCATATTGTGCAGAGCGTAGCATTCGTCGATCGGGAAGCGCTCTAACACGCCGTCGGTGATCATGGTCTCGGCGCCACCGCGACCTTCTTCTGCCGGTTGGAATATCAGCACCGCTTTGCCTGCAAAGTTACGCGACCGGGCCAAGTAGCGCGCAGCGAGTAGCAACATAGTGGTGTGACCGTCATGGCCACAGGCGTGCATTTTACCGTCGTGGCACGAACGGTGGGCAAATGTGTTGGCTTCATGGATGGGTAGCGCGTCCATGTCGGCGCGAAGACCGATGCTCTTTCCGTCCCCGATCGAGCCGTGAATCACACCCACCACGCCCGTTTTGGCGAAATCAGTACAGATTTCATCGACGCCGTACTTTTCGAGCTCGGCAACCACTAACGCTTGAGTGTTATTTTCTTCAAAACCTAATTCTGGTTGCTTATGAATGGCATGACGGATACTAATCGCGTCGGCTAACCAAGGTTCTAAGACTTCAATAATGTTCATACATCTCCCCTTTAATTGAGAGTGATTTAACACTATTGAAACAATTCAAACAAACCGGATTTCTACTGAAACTATTAGCGTTGCTAATAGTTGCTTGGAGAGAGGTTAAACTAAAAGCCGCCCAATACTGAGCGGCTTGAATGACGATTACATCCCATAGGTAAATGGTTTACCGAGCGGCAGCATGTCCTGATGCACTGGTGCTAATGCGCTCGCGTAGCAGCTGAGCAGTTTCAAAGTGTATTGAGTGCGAGCGACAAAGTCACTGTCATCGCTGTGCGCCTCTTGATCAATGAGTTTATCACTGTCACGTACAATGAGATGGTCAGGCAAAAAGCACACATGGTTATTTTTGCTGCCAGTCATGCGTAATTCGCTGATCGGGTAAACACCGTTGATACTGACGCTAACACTCACCAATAGTGCTGGTTTATGTGCCAGTTCGTTTGCGGTCGTCAGCAATAGGAAGTTTTTCAGCGCTGGGGTCGCCATCCCGTGCCATTCCGGTGTGATAAAGACAAACGCGTCAGACTCTTTCAGTTTTTGCGCGATTGGCGTCCAGACACCCCACTCTTCGCTACCTTGCCAAACGCCTTCATTCCAAAATGGCAGGTTCAGTTCATGCAGATCGAGGATTTCCACTTGATCGAATTCTTGCAAACCGTGCTGTTTGATAAAACGAGCTACGTTGAGACTTTGTGAATTTGCCCTTTGGCTGCCAGAGACAATCGTTAGTTTCATAATCATTTCCTTTTGAATTTTATATCTTGTTTATTGGAGTTATGCATTTGCAGCTTTAGGACTATGGGAGGCCAAAAAGATCGAAACCAGTATTGCTCCTGCACCTAACAATTGCAGTGGTGTGAGTATTTCATCTAAAAATACGTAGCCCAACACGCTCGCCGAGACGCTACTCAGAAATCCTAGAAACGCGACGTTTGTTGCAGGAAGACGCTCGATTCCTTTAAACCACAGTGCGTAAGCGAGTACCGCACCCACTATGGTTAGGTAGCTGTATCCGGCCAAGTTTTTTAGCGAAATGGTCTCCGGTAGACCTTCAAACCATAGCGCTGCAGGTAATAAAAGGATGCCTCCGACGAGGAGTTGCCAGCCAGTGAACGCCAATGTCGACATATCCTTCGGACGTCCCCAGTATTTGGTTAGCACCACGCCACTTGCCATGCTTAATGTGCCTAGTACCGCCAGAGCAATTCCTTGCGCGCTGATCTGCACCGTTTCGTTGATGACGATAAGCGCTACACCGAGCACACCGAATATTGCTGCGATGCAGTGGCTCAAAGCGATCTTACTTTTTAATACCAGCCCACTGAGCAGCATCACGATGATCGGTTGGCTCGACATGACCAGTGCCGCGGTTCCTCCAGGTAGGTAACTTGCAGCAAAAAACAGGCAGTAAAAGAACAGTCCGATGTTGAGCACTCCAAGGCATGCGAGTTTTCCCCACCATTGCTGGTTCGGAAAGCACCGCGTATAAGCGATGAGTAATAATCCCGCCGGAAGTGCGCGTATCGCAGACGCGAGTAGGGGACTATCTGCGGGTAGCAACTCAGTAGTGACGATGTAGGTGCTGCCCCAAACGATGGGAGCAATCGCGGTGAGCAGTATTGCTTGAATCCTTTCTGCGTTGGTCATGATACCTCCTGTAAAAGTATCTTTTGTGAAAGATTGTTTTTTAAAAGTAATGGCGTTTTTTCTTTTGGTCAAGTATCTTTTTGAAAAGATTTTTAGTTGGTGATGATAATGGGGATGATGTAATGGACGGTGTAGATAAGATTCTTCAGCAGTGGCAGCAAGCACGACCTGACTTAGATTGTTCTTCGATGGGCGTGGTTGGGCGCATTCGTCGCGCGGCAAACTTCTGGGAACAGGTCCATGGCCAAGTGTGCGGTGATGCTGGGATCAGCGCAATTGAGTTCGATATTCTGGCCACGCTAAGACGTAGCATAGACCCCGTCACGCCGACAACGTTGTACAAAACGTTGATGATTTCGTCTGGTGCAGTGAGTACACGCTTAGAAGGCTTGGTACAAAAAGGTTGGGTGCACCGCGTAGCGAGCGAAAGCGACCGCAGAAGTAATCGAGTGACATTGACGGAAGACGGTGTTGCCTTTTTAGATCAGGTGCTTGAAGCGCATGTCGCGAGCATGGAACAGCACTTAACTTGTCTCGACTCTGAAGAAAGAAATGCGTTGGAAAGCCTGCTGAGTAAGTTCCTGCAAGCCGAGGTGGAATAACTGATCGTACTTGCGTTTAGATAAAAAGGCGGCACAATACTCGCTTTCAGGTTTCCACGATGTAGTCCCATGCTGTTAATTATCGATAATTATGATTCGTTTACCTACAACCTTTACCAATACTTCTGCGAGCTTGGTGCAGACGTAAAGGTGGTGCGTAACGATGAAATCGATATCCAAGGCATTGAGGCGCTCAACCCAACTCATTTGGTGATCTCGCCAGGGCCATGTACGCCGAACGAAGCAGGTATTTCACTGAAAGCGATAGAACACTTCGCTGGTAAGCTTCCAATATTGGGTGTTTGCCTTGGTCACCAAGCGATAGCGCAAGTGTTTGGGGGCGAAGTGGTACGTGCACGACAAGTGATGCACGGTAAGACCTCACCGATTCGTCATAACGGTCGTAGTGTGTTTAAAAATCTGAATAACCCACTCACGGTAACCCGTTATCACTCTCTTGTGGTGAAAAACGGTACTTTACCCGACGTGTTTGAACTGACCGCATGGACAGAACTGCCTGACGGAAGCATGGATGAAATAATGGGTTACCAACATAAAACCTTGCCAATTGATGCGGTGCAGTTCCACCCAGAATCAATCAAAACTGAGCAAGGTCACGAGTTGCTTGCGAACTTTTTAGCACGCAAAGCGATCTGATCGCGATCACTTTTCTTAACAAATCATTCATCTTTTTGCTGAGGTGAGCGGATTGCAAAACTATGCGATTCTCTCGAGTCTCTTTGTCTATTCATGTCTTTTTAAACCTTCTATCCCCTGTATTACATAACATTTATAAAAAATCACTTCTCTATTTTACTTTCTTGATGCATAAATAGTCATAAGCAGTGATTAATGGAAGTTGCTTTCGAGAACGAAAAGAATAAATCACTATTGAAATGGTTAATTAAATGTAAATACAATGCCGCAATAGCTTAAATGCAAAACATTATTTGCTGGCAAAGAGAGCCGGTTAAATTCGCTTATCTGCTACGCATGCGGTATCAAGAAGGAATGTGCAATGACAACGGAAATTAAAGTAGAGCGCGGTTTATTCGATGAGGTAATGGTACCTTGCTATAACCCGATGGAAATGATCCCTGTTAAAGGTGAAGGTTCACGTGTTTGGGATCAGGAAGGTAATGAATACATCGACTTTGCTGGTGGTATTGCAGTGAGCTGTCTTGGCCATTGTCATCCAGTAATGGTAAACGCGCTAACAGAGCAAGCTAACAAGCTTTGGCACTTAAGTAACGTTATGACGAACGAACCAGCCCTTCGTCTGGCGAAAAAGCTAACAGAAGTGAGTTTTGCTGAGCGAGTGTTCTTTGCTAACTCTGGCGCAGAAGCAAACGAAGCCGCTTTGAAGCTGGCACGTCGTTATGCAGCAGACGTTCATGGCACTGAGAAATCTGAAATCATTGCATTCAAACAAGGTTTCCACGGTCGTACATTCTTTACCGTAACGGTTGGTGGCCAAGCGGCATACTCTGACGGCTTCGGTCCTAAGCCAGGCGACGTGACACACCTTCCTTACAACGATATCGAAGCTTTACAAGCACACATGTCTGATCGTACTTGTGCGGTCATGATGGAGCCACTACAAGGTGAAGGCGGCATCGTGCCACCAACGCCTGAGTTCGCTCAAGCGGTTCGCGAGCTGTGTGACAAACACAACGCCTTACTGATCTTCGATGAAGTGCAAACTGGTAATGGCCGTACAGGTAACTTCTACGCTTACCAAGGTTTAGGTATCACGCCAGATATTCTAAGTACTGCGAAATCACTTGGTGGCGGTTTCCCAATCGGTGCAATGCTAACGACAGCAAAATTGGCAGAGCACATGAAAGTGGGCACTCACGGTTCTACATATGGCGGTAACCCACTAGCGTGTGCGGTTGCAGAAGCGGTTGTAAATGAAGTTACCAAGCCAGAGGTGTTGGCTGGTGTGCTAGAACGCGAAGCAATGTTCCGTGAAGGTCTAGAGAAGATCAACGCGAAGTACAACATCTTCTCAGAAGTGCGCGGTCAAGGCCTATTACTTGGCGCTGCACTAAATGAAGAATGGCAAGGCCGTGCGCGTGACGTGCTGGTTGCTGCAGGTAAACAAGGTCTCATGGTATTGGTTGCGGGTGCCAATGTCGTACGTTTCACACCATCACTCGTTATCACACAACAAGAAATTGAAGAAGGCTTGGCGAAACTGGATAAAGCGATCGCGACTTTAGTTTAAGCGCGATATCAGTTTAAACGTCAACGCAGACACCCCCGTCAAGGATCTCTGATGGGGGAATTGTTCCTACAATATAGTTAGGATCTTCTTGCATCTGGAGGGAGTATTGATGCTAGTAGTTCGCCCTATCGCGATGTCGGATTACGACGCACTGCACACTTGTGCGGTGGAGTCTGGTCACGGATTTACATCTCTACCGGTTAACGAAGAACTGTTAACCAATCGAATCAAACATTCAGAGTACAGCTTTGGTAAGCCAGATGTGGCAGAACCAGGCGATGAAGGCTACCTGATGGTTGGCTTTGACTCTGAAACGGGTGAGGTTGCGGGTACCACCGGAATCGAAGCATCTATCGGCTGGGATGTCCCATTTTACTCATATCACATTAGTAAAGTCGTGCACTCGTCGCCAAAGCTTGGCGTTAACAACGTCGTTAAACTGCTTACTTTTGGTAATAACTACACGGGTAACAGCGAAATTTGTACCTTGTTCTTGCGTGAGAAATTCCGCCAAGGTCTGAATGGTCGTCTAATGTCGAAGTGTCGTTTCCTAATGATGGCAGAGCACCCAGAGCGCTTCTCTGAAACGATCTTTGCGGAGATGCGTGGCGTTTCAGACGACGAGGGTAATTCACCATTCTGGCAATGGCTTCAAGAGCATTTCTTCTCTATCGATTTCACGCTTGCAGATTACCTGACAGGTATCGGCAAGAAAGGCTTTATCGCCGACTTGATGCCGAAACTGCCTATTTACATCAACCTGCTCAGCCCAGAAGCGCAAGCCGTGATTGGTCAAGTACATGACAACACGCGTCCAGCGCTGAAGCTGCTTGAGCGTGAAGGTTTTACCAACCGAGGCTACGTCGACATCTTCGATGGTGGCCCAACGGTTGAGTGTGATCTGCGTAATATTGAGTCGGTACGTCATTCATTCCGCGCGCAAGTCAAAATCTCTGAACATTCCAGCACACAAGACTTCTTGATGTGTAATTCATCTTTCGAGAACTTCCGTGCGACAGTCACTAAGGCGGCGTATGACGCAGAGACACAGAGCGTAATGATCGCACCAGACGTTGCGGATGCACTTTCGGTTGAAGAAGGGGATTTCGTTCGCCTTCTTCCGCAGTAACAGACGACAGAATTTAAGGATAGAAACAATGACACATTGGATTGCAGGTGAATGGGTACAAGGTCAGGGTGAAGCATTTACGTCTCTGTCGCCGTACAACCAAGAAGTGATCTGGCAAGGCAAAGGTGCAACGGCAGAGCAGGTGAACCAAGCGGTATCTGCAGCGCGTGAAGCGTTTATTGACTGGAAAAAGCGTTCATTTTCAGAGCGTGAGGCAATCGTGTTGGCTTTTGCGGAGAAAGTAAAAGAGAACAGCGAAAAAATCGCCGAAGTGATTGCCAAAGAAACCGGTAAGCCGATTTGGGAAACGCGCACTGAAGCAGCAGCCATGGCAGGTAAAATTGCCATTTCGATTCGCGCTTATCATGACCGCACTGGTGAGGCGAGCCGTGAAGCAGCAGGCAACCAAATCGTATTGCGCCACCGCCCATTGGGCGTGATGGCGGTGTTTGGTCCTTACAACTTCCCAGGCCACCTACCAAATGGTCACATTGTGCCTGCGCTACTGGCTGGTAACACGGTAGTCTTCAAACCGTCTGAGCAAACGCCATGGACGGGTGAATTGGCAATGAAGCTATGGGAAGATGCCGGTCTGCCGAAAGGCGTGATTAACCTTGTTCAAGGCGCGAAAGAAACTGGTATCGCCCTCGCTGACGCAAAAGGCATTGATGGCGTACTGTTTACGGGTAGCGCGAATACGGGGCATGTATTACACCGTCAATTTGCGGGTCAACCGGGCAAGATGCTCGCACTAGAAATGGGTGGTAATAACCCGATGGTGATCTCTGATAAATATGGTGATTTGGATGCCACGGTTTATACCATCATCCAGTCAGCGTTTATCAGTGCTGGGCAGCGTTGTACGTGTGCTCGTCGTTTGTATGTGCCATTGGGTGAAAAGGGCGATGCGCTTATCACCAAGCTCGTTGAAGCGACACGCAATATTCGCGTAGACCAACCATTTGCAGAACCTGCGCCATTTATGGGACCGCAAATTTCGGTCGCGGCAGCCAAGTTTATTCTTGATGCACAAGCTAATCTACAGTCTCTTGGCGGTGAAAGCTTGATTGAAGCGAAAGCAGGAGAGGCGGCGTTTGTTTCTCCTGGCATCATTGATGTAACGAACATTGCTGAGTTACCAGATGAAGAATACTTCGGCCCACTTCTGCAAGTGGTGCGTTACGAAGGGTTAGACAAAGCCGTGGCGCTAGCAAACGATACGCGCTTTGGCTTATCTGCTGGTTTGGTCTCAACCGACGACCAAGAATGGGAATACTTCGTTGACCACATTCGTGCAGGTATCGTGAACCGTAACCGCCAGCTCACTGGTGCAAGTGGTGATGCGCCATTTGGTGGTCCGGGGGCGTCGGGTAACTTGCGCCCAAGCGCTTACTACGCAGCAGATTACTGTGCGTACCCAATGGCATCAATGGAAGGTCAAGAGACTGTCTTGCCTGCAACATTGAGTCCAGGTGTAGCGCTATAAGTTTTAATAATAGAGTCGCAACTATGCATTGCGGCTCACCTTGCCGGCGCATCATTTAGGTATGGGTTGTAGTGATCGTTGGCAGAACACGAAAAGTGAGCAAAGACTCGGAAAAGCGTGTTGACTGACTGGCATTTACCGTCACAGGTTGATGGTTGCTCGTTCATTATTCTGGACAACTTTTGTTGTGAACGAGCAGCCAACTTCCGCTTACCTTTAAACTCTACATCTCGTAACAAGGAGTCGTTATGACGCCCGATGTGTTATTTGAATCGCTATGGCAAGATTACATTCAACGTCTTTGCCCTTCGGCGGCTAAAGTGCATCAGCTGCTTCAAGAAGATGAGCCTCTGATTAATGATCATATAGCTTTACGTACCTTCAATATCGCGCCTCTTGGTATTGAAACTCTAGCTAAGCCATTTGTAGCTATTGGTTACAAGGCGTGTGGTGATTACGTTTTCGAAAGCAAAAAGCTGGTTGCTAAGCACTATGAGCACCCAGATCCGAAGCAACCTAAAGTATTTATTAGTGAGCTAAAAGTTGAAGAGTGCTCGCCTGAGCTACAAGAGATTGTGAAAAATTTGGTGGCACAAGTCGATGCTGACAAGCTGAACGATAGCGCATTCTTACATGGTGGACGCTTGTGGGATTTAAGCTTTGCTGATTACCAAACGTTGGCTAAAGAAAGTGAGTACGCATCTTGGCTTGCGGCGCATGGTTACGGAGCAAACCACTTCACGGTGAGCGTTAACCAACTCAATGAATATGAAGAAGTGAAGCAGGTAAACGATCATCTGCGTACCGCTGGGTTTACCATTAATGAAAATGGTGGTGAAGTGAAGGGCACTCCTGAGGTGTTGCTAGAGCAGTCATCGACCATGGCAGATAAAGTAGCGGTTCGTTTTAGCGAAGGCACTGAAATTATCCCTGGCGGGTTTTATGAATTTGCTAAGCGCTATCCGATGGAAAATGGTGATTTGTACCCAGGTTTCGTGGCCGCTTCAGCGGACAAAATCTTTGAAAGTACGAATGGCTAAGTTTTAGGGTTAACCTGTTAAGCTTACTCATTAGTGTTCGCTGCACCCTATCTCATTTGGTCATGAGTAAATAAAAAGCCACCAATGTTGCCATTGGTGGCTTTTATAATTTTGTTCGTGTCACTCTAGTTCGAGATTAACGAGTACCGTAAACCACGATGGTTTTACCGTGAGCAGAGATTAGGTTCTGCTCTTCTAGCATCTTCAAGATACGACCTACTGTCTCACGAGAACAGCCAACAATTTGACCGATTTCTTGACGAGTGATCTTGATTTGCATGCCGTCTGGGTGAGTCATTGCGTCTGGTTGTTTTGCAAGGTTCAGAAGCGTCTGAGCGATACGACCAGTTACGTCTAGGAACGCCAGGTCACCCACTTTTTGGCTAGTTACTTGAAGACGACGAGCCATCTGCGCAGAAAGACGCATTAGGATGTCTGGGTTTACTTGGATAAGCTGACGGAACTTCTTGAAAGAAATTTCAGCAACTTCACAAGGAGATTTAGCACGAACCCAAGCTGTGCGCTCTTGGTCTTCCTCGAATAGACCAAGTTCACCAATAAAGTCTCCTTGGTTTAGGTAAGAAAGGATCATCTCCTTACCTTCTTCGTCTTTGATAAGAACCGCAACAGAACCTTTAACGATGTAGTACAAAGTTTCTGCCTTTTCGCCCGCGTGAATTAGCGTGCTCTTTGAAGGGTACTTATGAATATGACAGTGTGAAAGAAACCACTCTAATGTTGGGTCGGTTTGAGGTTTACCTAGAACCATAATATCTCACTTCCTCTGCAGGGTACGCTTGCGCTATCCATATTTTAGCTAAGCCTGAATTAGGCCTACTAGAATAAGAGCACTTTTTATATGCTGCAAGCTCTCTTGTGTTTCGGTAAGAAATAGTATCCTTTTTCGAAAACGATTTCTTGATTTTAATCGTGCCATGATTGAGATTTTGTAAGCAAAACTGTGCACATGATCACGGTATGAAAAGTAAACATCTTCGCAGGCAGGTTTTTAGCCAATTTTCCCTGTTTCGATGAGCTGTTGTAGGATAGGCCGAACTATGAGCTCCATTGCAAAGCTCATCTTACCGCCGGGTACGACAATCGTGTTGTGGCGTGACATGAATGAGCCATCAATCATGGCCAGCAGATATGGGAAGTCGACATTCTTGATACCGCGTAGGCGAATCACCACAAAACTCTCATCCAAACTAGGGATGCCTTTTGCATTAAGTGGGTTGGAAGTATCAACGGTCGGTACGCGCTGGAAGTTGATGTGAGTACGAGAAAACTGCGGAGTGATATAGTTGAGGTAATCGTCCATGGATCGCACGATTGAGTCCATTACCGCTTCACGCGAATGGCCGCGATCGCGAGTGTCACGTACGAATTTTTGGATCCACTCTAAGTTCACAATCGGCACCATGCCAATTAAGAAATCCACATGTTGAGCAACATTAACATCGCCATCGACCACGCCACCATGTAACCCTTCATAAAACAGCACGTCGCTGTTTTCGGGTAAGTCTTGCCACGGTGTAAACGTGCCTGGCATTTGATTGTAGGGAACCGCTTCGTCAAACGTGTGCAGATAACGGCGCACGCTGCCAGTGCCGTCATGCCCGAACTTACGGAAAAACTCTTCTAATCCCGGGAAGTCATTAGCTTGTGGGCCAAAGTAGCTAATGTGTCGACCTTGCTCGCGGGCTTTGCGGATTTCGATGTCCATCTCTGGGCGAGTAAAGCGATGGAAGCTATCGCCTTCAACCCATGCGGGTTTAACGTTCATCATATTGAACATTTTACGGAAGGCTTCAGATGTAGTGGTCGTGCCGGCACCGGACGAACCAGTAACCGCAATAATTGGGTGTTTAGCTGACATGACAAACCTTGTCGAAAATTACTTACCTGTAATGTGCAGTAGAGTTACTACTGCACGGTCGATATCCCACTATAGCACGTAACAATACCTTGTCATCGAGTGGGATACGGTAAAATGTGAAGGGTCTAAAATTTTGTTTTATGTTGAATATCGACGGTTTCGTGTAGCTCAGAGAACACGATAACCGCTTCACCTTTTTCCAATTGAGCTTTGACTTGATCAATTTTGTCTTGCAAAGAAACCTCGACGGTTCCGTAATCCGTTCCTTCGCGTAAGACGAATTCACGAATTAAGTTTTCCAATGTTTCCGGCGCAATGTCTTGCCATGGAATGATCATAAATACCTCTAACTTTTATGATGAGCGGCTAGTTTACTGCGTTCGTTGCTTGGATACAGCAGAAAGGTAATCTGCGGCGATACTTTCGTAATACGCGGGCAGCGCTTCCTCCAACCAAAACTTAGGTTTTAACGCCGTTCCTGTCAGGAAGCCAACATGGCCACCGTGTTCAAAGAGACGGTAATCAATGTTATCTGGCAGAACAAACTTCGGGATCACATCGTCGGTCATGAACGGATCGTCTTTGGCGTGAATGATCAGTGTCGGTAGCGTGATCTGTTGTAATTTACTTAAGCCTGAACATTGATCGTAATAATCTTGTGCGTCTTTAAAGCCATGCAATGGTGCGGTGATCAAATCATCGAATTCATACAGCCGTGTGACACGTTTTATTGAGTTGTAGGACAGCGCAAGCTCGCCGTGCAGTAGATGATGCTTTTGTAACGCGTTACGTTTCAGTGAAGAAAGCAGGTAACGGCGATACACTTTCGAAAAGCCTTGTTCAATACGGTTTGCACACGCCGCTAGGTCTAAAGGCGCTGAGATAATAGTCGCTGCATTCAAAATAGGGTGGTCTTTATATTGGGCTAAATAATTCGCCAACATGTTACCGCCAAGAGAAATACCAACTGCAACTTTGGGATTATCAGGAAAACGTTGTTCAAGGTGCTCTAGGAAGTAACGAGCATCCGTCACTTCTCCCGAGTGATAAGCTCGTGCTTTTTTGTTTGGTTTACCGCTGCAGCCACGAAAATGCATCATCACCGACAGCCATCCAGATTGAGCAAATGCATTCATTAGCCCATTGGCATAAGGGCTATAGAAGCACCCCTCTAACCCATGAAATAAAACAAAAATCGGCTTTTTTTGTGCAGGCTCTTGGGTTGGGTCCTCGCTCCACGCGAGATCGAGAAAGTCGCCATCGGATGTATCGAGGGTTTGCCAAATCGGCGTAAATAACGCTTTTTTGCGAATAAAACGCGGCAAAAGCGTTTGGAGATGCGGGTTTTTGATCCCGGCGGCTGCGAAAAATTGTGTCATACCTAACTGCTCTTATGCGGTCCTTCGGTGTCCGTTGAAGAACTTATTAATATAATCCTTTATAAAGATTATAGGTATTCTACAGATTTATGGGCGTTTTGGTGGTTGAATGTTTGGCACCGGAATAGCAAAGGCTTGCTGCAAATGCTCCCCACCGAGTTGACGACAGTATCTCAACGTCAGTGGGTCACCATCATTTTTGAGTAGTGCAAGTGAGTTAATGCAGTCCACCAAATCCGCTTGTTGCTGCTTTTCTAGTTGCAGCTCAAACTGCAAGGTCTCACGATACAAAGCGTCATTGACTTGAGACTTAAGGTGGCGACGAAGGTCGCGAAAGGAGTGAAGTAAAGTTTCGCTCCTACCTAGACAGTCTTGCACCAAGGGCCAGTCTTTTTCTTGGAAAATGAGTTGCTGCTCATCGAGCCATCTGAGCAGCAGGAGTAGGTTCACGTTACCGTGGTAGTTGTTTTGCAATGATAAGCACGCCTCTTTCACTTCTCGCACACCATAAAACTGCAGACTAAACTGCCAAAGGTGTTCTAGGGTGAGTGTGTATTCAGCGTGTTGATTACTCATTGATTAAACTCTAGCTCCATCTGCTCCAACGTTTCTTGAGCAGACATCCATTCCATTTCAATTTCTTCGAGCTCAGCCTTACTAGAAGCTTGAAGTGCCAGCACTTGGTTAAGTTTAGCTTTATTTTCGGCCGCATACAGTGAGTTGTCCGCCAATTGTTCTTCAGCTTCGGCCAGTGCAGCACCTAACTTATCCATTTTATTTTCTAGTTGTGTCAGCGTTTTGCGAATTGGCGCTGTCTGTTTTCGAAACTCTGCATCGCGACGTTTTTGCTCTTTCTTCGCAGCTGCGCTGTTGGCCGTATCTTTGCTTGGCTGCGCAGCCTGCGCTTCTTTGCGTTCCGCTCTTTGTTGTTCGGTTAACCATTTATAATAGTCATTTAAATCACCGTCGAACGGAGCAACTTGTCGATCATGCACTAAATACAAGTCATCGGTCGTAGCGCGCAGTAAATAGCGGTCGTGCGAAACAATCACCATCGCACCTTCGAATGTTTGCAGTGCCATCGTAAGTGCTTGGCGCATGTCCAAGTCTAAGTGGTTGGTTGGTTCATCAAGTAGCAACAGGTTTGGCTTTTGCCACACAATTAAGGCCAGCACTAAACGGGCTTTTTCGCCACCAGAAAACGGCGCAACTTTTTCTAGTGCTTTGTCACCTTGGAAGCCAAAGCTACCTAGGTAATCACGTAGCTGCTGTTCGGTTTGATCGGGTGCGATTTGCATCATGTGTTGCAGCGGCGTTTCTTCAGGATGAAGCGTTTCTAACTGGTGCTGAGCGAAGTAACCAATTTTCACGCCTTGTGAGTAAGTTAGGTCACCACCTTGCGCGTTAAGTTCACCAGAGAGCAGCTTGATTAAGGTCGATTTACCCGCACCATTACGGCCGAGTAGACCAATACGACTGCCAGGAACCAAGTTCAAGCGGATCTTCTCTAAGATGAGGTTGTCACCGTAACCTGCAGATACTTCATCCATCATCATGATTGGGTTTGGCAGCGCAGTTGGCTCACGGAATTGAAAGCTAAATGGGTTATCGAATTGAGCTGGCAGTACTTTTTCCATGCGCTCCAAAGCTTTGATACGGCTTTGGGCTTGGCGTGCTTTTGATGCTTTGTAACGGAAGCGGTCGATGTAGCTTTGCATGTGCGACATCTGCTTCTGTTGCTTTTCAAACATCGCTTGTTGCAACACCATCTTTTGTGCGCGTTGGTTTTCGAATGACGAGTAGTTACCCGTGTATTCGTTCAGCTGCTGATTCTCGATGTGAATGATGCGACCAACAATTGGATCAAGGAAGTCTCGGTCGTGCGAGATCAGAATCAGCGTGCCAGGGTAGTTTTGTAGCCAACGCTCTAACCACATTACCGCGTCCAAATCCAAGTGGTTGGTTGGTTCGTCGAGTAGCAGTAGATCAGAACGACACAATAGCGCTTGAGCCAAGTTAAGACGCATACGCCAACCACCCGAGAATTGGGTCAAACTCCAACTCATTTGCTCTTGGCTGAACCCTAAACCATCGAGCAGTTCTGCCGCGCGAGCGCGAATGCTGTAACCACCAATGGTTTCAATTTTACCGTGTATCTCGGCAACTAGGGTTCCGTTGTCTTGTGTTTCTGCTTCAGCTAACTGCTTTTCGAGAGCGCGGTATTCGCGATCACCATCAATGACGTATTCCAGTGCAGTGCGCTCTAGCGCAGGCGTTTCCTGTGCGACCCAGGCCAACTCCCAATGTTGAGGTTGGCTAAATGAGCCTGCATCAATTGACAGTTCATCTTTCAGTAGGGCAAACAGCGTTGATTTACCGCAGCCGTTTTTGCCCACAAGACCGACTTTATCGCCAGGGTGAATAGTCGCAGAAGCTTGGTCTAAAAGAGGTTTACCGCCACGCAGTAACTGAATATCAGAGAAGGTAATCATAAAGTTTTCATTCACTTTGCGCAGTGCGCGTTGCTTGGTTACATAGCGAAGTGGTTTCAATCGTTTTTAAAGCCACTTGGGTATATATCTAGCGGTGAATAGTAGGGGTATTGGCCGGAAAAGTCGATTGATTCGCTTTAATTGCATTATGCTGTACAAAAAAGTATAACAATTTGATAACGGATAAAAATAACCACAAGGACGACCATTTGGCTGTTGCACCGTCTATTCTCCCAAAAGTTCTGGTCATTTATGCTCATCCAGAGCCACATAACTCGATTGCCAATCAAGTGATGATAAAAAAAGCTCAGTCGCTTGATCACGTCACTGTGCACGATCTTTACGGTGTTTACCCCGATTTCTTTATTGATGTGAATTACGAACATGAGTTGTTGCTCGCTCACGATGTGATTGTATTTCACCACCCACTTTATATGTATTCATGTCCAGCCCTATTAAAAGAGTGGCTAGACCGAGTGTTAGGTAAAGGCTTTGCGTTTGGCGGAGGTGCGGCGCTAGAAGGAAAATACTGGCGCAGTGTCATTACAACAGGTGGTAAAGAAGAAGCCTTCAGCGCGAAGGGGTACAACAAATACCCACTTGAGCAAATCTTGCAACCGTTTGAACTGACGGCAGCCCTATGTCAAATGCACTGGATTGAACCACTGGTGTTGTATTGGTCAAGAAATGTTTCAGATATTGAACGCTACGAACATGCCGAGTTATACCGTGGATGGCTGAGTAACCCACTTGAAAACTGGCAAGCGGCAGAGCGAGGAGGTCAGTATGGCGATCACCAGTGAGTTTCTTCAAAGCAGTGTGGTCTTTCTTTCGGCTGCGGTTATTGCGGTGCCGATTGCTCAGCGCCTTGGGCTTGGCTCGGTTTTAGGTTATTTACTCGCTGGTGTGTTGATTGGCCCATGGGGGCTTGGCTTAATTAGCGACGTTGATGCCATTTTGCATTTTGCCGAGCTTGGGGTTGTGTTGTTACTGTTTTTGATAGGGCTGGAATTAAACCCTAAAAAATTGTGGCAGATGCGAGGGCCGATTTTAGGTTTAGGCGGTGCGCAGGTTGTGGTCACGACCGCCGTGATTGGTAGTGTCGTCAGTATGTTTGGCGTAAGCATGCAAGTGAGTTTAGTGATCGGGATGGGGTTGGCGCTGTCCTCGACGGCGATTGCACTTAAAGTCATTGAAGAGCAAGGGCTTAATGGTACCGAAACGGGGCAATCTGGTTTTGCGGTGCTGCTCTTTCAAGATATTGCAGTGATCCCGATGCTGGCGATGTTGCCCTTGCTAGCAGGCGGGCATAGTGGTGGAAGTTGGTTGGATGTCTTCACTATTTTAGGCAGTGTGGTAGCACTGTTGATTGGTGGTCACTTTTTACTACGTCCGCTATTTCGTTTTGTCGTGATGAGCGGCGTTCGTGAACTCTTTACCGTTGCTGCACTTTTAGTCGTGCTTGGCATTTCGGTCGTGATGCAAAAGCTCGGCCTTTCGATGGCATTGGGGACTTTTTTAGCAGGCGTTTTGCTGGCAGAGAGTGAGTATCGCCATGAGCTGGAAATCGCTATCGAGCCATTTAAAGGTCTGTTGTTGGGGTTATTCTTTATTGCGGTGGGCATGGCGGTAAACTTGGGGTTATTGGCATTACACCCTTTAGAGATTCTCGGTGCGGTGGTGGCTTTGGTCGTAGTTAAGGGTTTGGTTTTGTATGCATTGGCGAGAGCTGCCCGTGTCGGAGCCAAAGCGAGAAGCCGTATGGCTGCAATTTTGAGCCAAGGCGGTGAGTTTGCCTTTGTCATATTTACCGCGGCGAGCCAAGAGGGCATTTTGTCCAAAGAGCAAGTGGCGTTTCTGTTGGTGGTGGTCAGTCTATCCATGGTGACGACTCCTCTTTTGCTGATGGGACAAAAGAAGTGGTTTGCTCATACCCTGAATCAAGAAGAAGAGGGCATGACCACGAAAGTCGTGGATCGCCGACCACGCGTTATCATTGCAGGCTTTGGACGTTTCGGTCAGATCGTCGGACGTTTAATGTATGCCAATAAAATCAAAGTGACAGTATTAGAAAGTGATGCCAGCCAAATCCACCTATTACGTAAGTATGGTTACAAAGTGTTTTATGGCGATGCTACACAAATTGACCTATTGAGGGCTGCTGGCGCTGATAAAGCGGAAGCATTGGTTATTTGTACTGATTCACCTGATGAGGTGATGGCCATCGTGGACATTTGTCGCGTGCACTTCCCGAAACTTAAGTTGTTAGCCCGAGCAAGAAGCCGTGTCGAGGCTTACCAGTTAATGAGTCATGGTGTAGAGAATTACTCTCGTGAAACATTTCTAGGGGCACTAGATCTCGGTCGCCAAGCGCTCGTAGAACTGGGTATGCATCCTTATCAAGCAAAGCGGGCAGAAGCACATTTTCGCAAGTTAGATAATGCTATGCTTAAGGACTTATTGCCTCAACACAATGAAGATAAGAAATTAGCTCAAAGAGCGAAAGAGGCCCGCAAAGAGCTAGAAGAAATATTTGGTCGTGAAATGGAGAGCGACCATCAGTCACCTAATCATTGGAAGTAGTACTTGAGCCAAGACTCAAGCTAAGGAAATAGCGTGAAAATCAAGAAACGTTTTATTGCCGGCGCTAGCTGCCCAAATTGCAGCCAGCAAGATACCCTGCGCTGGTGGATTGAAAATAACATCGAATTAGTTGAGTGTGTCGAGTGTGAGTTTACAGAGCAGCGTAAACCACAATCTGTAGAGAAAAATAAACACTCAGATCAGGAAATGATCGGAATTTTTAAGCCGGAGTAATTGAACTTCGATAATTGATCCCCATAATACACCCAGATATCTCAGTACTTAACCCCATTCAGGTTAAGTCAATTAATCTCCCTGGAGTTAGTATGAAAATTGAAAAGAACGTTGTTGCAAGCCTTGCATACAAAGTAATGATGGAAGACGGTGTCGTTGTTGATCAATCAACAGCAGAAGCACCTCTAGATTACCTTCACGGTCACAACAACCTAATCACAGGTCTTGAAAAAGAACTTGAAGGTAAAGTGGCTGGCGACAAGTTCTCAGTAACGGTAGCTCCTGAAGAAGCTTACGGTGAGCACAACGATGCGCTAGTACAGCGCGTTCCTGCGGACGTATTCCAAGGCGTTGAGCAAATCGAAGTGGGCATGCGCTTCCTAGCTGACACTGACCAAGGTCCAATCCCTGTTGAAGTAACAGAAGTTGACGGCAACGAAGTGGTTGTTGACGGTAACCATATGTTAGCTGGTCAAACACTAACTTTCGAAGTAGAAGTTATGTCTACACGTGAAGCAACAGCAGAAGAGATCGAACACGGTCACATCCACCAAGGTGGTGGCTGTTGTGGTGGTCACGATCATGACCACGATCACGAAGAAGAAGGCGGCTGCTGTGGCGGCGGTAGCTGTGGTTCTCACTAATCATAAGCTCCTTCACTAGATAATCTTATCTAGCAAAGCTTTGAAAAGCGCAAGTTGAGTTTTCAACTTGCGCTTTTTGTTTATCTAAGGTGTAGTGCCAACCATACAAGGAATAACAGTTGGACAAAGTGATGACGAAACCTTTCTCGATTGCCATTCATGGCGGTGCAGGCACCATCTTGCGTGAACAGATGAGCGATGAGCTGCAACAATCCATCTTGGCGGATTTAGAAGCTGCGGTAAAAGCGGGACATCAAATTCTAGACACGGGCGGTGAAGCCTTAGATGCCGTCGTAGCGGCAGTGAAAGTATTGGAAGACTCTCCTAACTTTAATGCGGGTAAAGGCTCAGTGCTGACCAACAACGAAATGGTTGAAATGGACGCTTCTGTGATGGATGGGCGAAACCTTGCAGCAGGCGCGGTCGCTGGGGTTCGTCATATCAGAAACCCAATTGAGCTCGCTCGTGACGTGATGCGAAACAGCAATCATGTGTTGTTGGTGGGTGAGGGCGCAGAGAAGTTTGCTTTTGAGCAAGGCCATGAGTATACCGAGCAAGATTACTTCTTTACTGATCGCCGTTATGAGCAGTTGCTGTCTATGCGTGAGAAAGGACTGTTTGCTTTGTCGGAATCTCGTTACCCAGATGACCGTAAGCACGGTACGGTTGGTGCGGTAGCGTTAGATCAACAAGGCAACTTAGCCGCTGCCACCAGTACGGGTGGCGTGACGAATAAGAAATACAACCGAGTCGGAGATTCGGCTCTTATTGGTTGTGGTACGGTGGCCGAAAATGGCGTCGTGGCAGTTTCCACTACGGGTGTCGGCGAGTTCTTTATTCGTAAACGTGTTGCGGAAGACGTTGCAGCACGTATGCGTTACTTACAAGAAGATATTCATACGGCTTGTGAACACATTATCCAAGGTGATCTCAAACAGATGGGCGGAGAGGGCGGTTTGATTGCCATTGATGCTAAAGGTGAGATGCACTTTGCGATGAACAGTTCTGGCATGTACCGAGCAGGCATTAATACGCAAGGCGAGCTGAGCGTTAAAATCTACGCCGACGAATAGCTTCCTCTTGAGTACCTTCTTAAGTAATTAATACAACAAAGCCCAGAACATGTTCTGGGCTTTATGCTATTTGAGCCTGCATTTTAATAATGCGGTGGTGGGGTTTCTTCTGACGGATCGGCTAAATTCGACGAGTCCATATTTTTTACTTTACCTACCACATATTTCATCTGATCGAGCATCTTGGTAATTTGCAGTTGTTGCTGCGATAAAGCTCCGTTCAGATCTTCAATAGTCTGTTCTTGGAACGCAAGCTGACATTCTAAGTCATTAATGCGTGCTTCCAATTGCTGAATGATTTTTTCTGTCATGATCCGTTCTCTAACTGCCAAGCTTGGGCAATACCTGCTGAAGTAGCAGTAATTACGCGTTGTTTTGAATCAAAGGCTGCATCATACACGACCGCACGGGGAGGGCGAGTGTCTTTTTTGGGCTCCACTTCAAATCCACTCATTCGTTTTCCGGTTTGAGTATCCCATATCGACACACGGCCAGAAGGGCTTCCTGTGACTAGTTGAGTCCCGTCGTCAGAAAATCGTGCGGTAGAGAAAATTAATTGGCGTGACCAACTGCTCAACTGTGTGACTTCTTGTCCAGTTTTTAAATTCCAAACAATCGCTTGGTTTCCGCCATCAGATGTCATTGCTAATTTTCCATCTCTTTGCAGGGCCACGCGAACAATTCGTTGTTCATGTTCGAAGGTTCGTAGTACTTGTCCGGTTTCGGTGTCCCACAGATACGCTTTATAGTCATTACCTCCGGTTAGGGCGAAGCGCCCATTAGGAGAAATGGCCACGGAATTGACTTTTTCACGATGTGCAAGGAACTCCATGCGACGCCCGGTGACTAAGTTGACATAAATTGCTTTACCGTTGGATAACCCAAGCAGAACTTGTTCACCATTACTGGTGATATCAACGTCGCGAATGAGCGCATCAGAGATAGACCAAAGGCCTTCGGATTGCGTCCAGCCTAGGTCCCAAACTGCGAAGTTCATTTGGCTTGCTGTAATTGCGTAGCGACCATTGTCAGATATGCGGATATGGGAAACCACATTGGCATCGGCATCGAGTTCACCCAGATTGGCTAGTTGTTCATTTTGCTCTAGGTCCCACAACATCAAATGACGTTGTTGAGAATAGAGCAGAGCAAACCGTCCATCTCTGCTAAGTGCGAAGCTCGTCGCACCTTGAGGTTCTATCGGCCAACGCTGCACTTCACGCTCGGCGAAAAAGCAACCATTTAACGTGGTGATGACAATTAAATATAGGAATAAATGAAAAATTCTTTGCATCACATCTAATAATCCGGTTTGTGTCTTAAGACATATAGCTAGTATATTGGTATAACGATTGTCTTCACTAGTCTCATAGAAGATTTGTGCACAACAACCAATGGCAGAGCCATTATTGGGAGAATTTAATGAAATCAGTTTTAAAAGTGTCGCTACTTGCTGCAACAGTTATGCTAGCGGTAGGTTGTCAGAAAGAAGAAACTAAAACAGAAACCGCACCTCAAGCAGAACAAGTTCAAGCAGAAACCGGTAAAGCGGTTCACTTTAAAACCGACGACGACAAAGCGGCATACGCAATCGGTGTTTCATTTGCTAACTACCTAAGCACAAGCATCGACAAGCCAAGCGAAATCGGCATTAATCTTAACAAAGATTTGGTACTAAAAGGTATCGAAGACGTCTTCAAAGGCAATGCTGAATTGAATGAAGAAGAAACACGTGCAGCACTAGAATCTCTAGACAAGCGTGTTGCAGAAAAGATGCAAGTACAAGCGGCTGAGAAAGCAGCTGAAGCGAAAAAAGCTGGCGATGATTTCCGAGCTGAGTTTGAGAAGCAAGAAGGCGTAGTGAAGACAGATACAGGTCTTCTATACCAAGTAATGACACCAGCTGAAGGTGAGAAGCCAAAAGACACTGATACGGTTCAAGTACACTACAAAGGTACTCTGATCGACGGTACTCAGTTCGACAGCTCATACGATCGTGGTGAACCTGCAACGTTCCCACTTAACCGTGTAATCCCAGGTTGGACAGAGGGTGTTCAGCTAATGCCTGTGGGTTCTAAATTCAAATTCGTTATCCCGCCAGAGCTAGCATACGGTGACCAAGACACACCAAGCATTCCTGCTAACTCAACGCTAGTATTTGAAGTTGAGCTGCTAAAAGTTGAGAACGACAACGCAGAGCAATAACAATAAGCTGCGATAAGTTATTGAAAAAGGTCCGTTTAACGGGCCTTTTTTGTTCTAGGTCACTAGTTGGTGAGTTTGCTAGGTTGCTTTTCAAATTTTCTGATAAACTTACACCAATTTGTTGATTTTTCGCTCGAAGGCTTATGACAACTACAGAAACAATAAACGCGGAGATGTTGCTCGAAATGGAATCCGTTAACGTGATGCCGTTTACCGAGCACGACAAAATCATTTTAAGATCTTATGAGGCGGTCGTGGATGGTATCGCCAGCCTGATAGGTCCATTTTGTGAAATCGTTCTTCACTCTCTAGAAGACTTAAATACCTCTGCAATTAAAATCGCTAACGGTGAAAACACGGGGCGCCAAGTCGGCTCACCAATCACTGATTTAGCGCTTAAGATGCTAAAAGACATCGAAGGCTCGGAGCGCAACTTCTCACGTTCGTACTTTACCCGTGCAAAAGGTGGCGTGTTGATGAAGTCGATTACTGTCGCCATTCGTAATGGCGAAAATCGCGTGATTGGTTTGTTGTGTATCAACGTCAACTTGGATGCGCCTTTCTCGCAAGTCCTTCAGTCTTTCATGCCGACGCAAGAAGCGAAAGAAGCGGCTTCCTCGGTCAACTTTGCTAGTGACGTAGAAGAGCTGGTGGACCAAACTGTTGAACGCACCATCGAAGAGATCAATGCGGATAAATCCGTGTCTAACAACACCAAAAATCGCCAGATCGTGATGGAGTTGTACGACAAAGGTATCTTCGATATTAAAGATGCCATCAACCGTGTCGCGGATCGCCTTAATATTTCAAAACACACCGTTTACTTGTACATTCGTCAACGTAAAACCGAGGATGATGAAAGGTGAGTAAACTGACTTACACGTTAGTGGTGAATGGTCCCGTTTATGGCAGCCAGTCAGCGCGCAGTGCTTATCAGTTCGCCAAAGCGGTGATAGAGCAAGGCCATCAGCTAGTGAGCGTCTTCTTTTATCAAGATGGTGTGACTAATGGTACTGCTTTGAGTGTGCCAGCCAACGATGAATTTGATCTCAATAAGGCGTGGCAGTCTTTGGCTAAAGAGCATGGTGTTCGCCTAGAAACTTGTGTCGCGGCCGCTTTGCGTCGCGGGATTGTAAGTGAAGAAGAAGCGAATCAACATGGTTTGGTTCAGAACAATCTAGCCGATGGTTTTGAACAAGCAGGCTTAGGTAGCCTAGCTGAAGCGATGTTAACCCAAGACAGAGTGGTACAGTTTTGAGTCAGTTAACTTATCTATTTCGTAGTGCGCCACATGGCAGTGCAGCTGGTCGTGAAGGTGTGGATGCACTGTTAGCCGCGTCGGCTTACTGTGAAGATATCAGCGTCATTTTCATGGGTGACGGGGTATACCAGCTTCTACTCGGGCAAGACCCCAACAATATTTTGAGTAAAGATTACGCGCCGATGTTAAAGCTTTTCGATTTATACGACATCGAACAAGTCTTTGTGTGTTCAGAGTCGTTAACCCAGCGAGGTTTGGCGCAAGCGGATTTAGTCATTGAAGCCCAAGCGTTAAGCTCAGAACAGCTCAAAGCTAAGTTACAACACGCTGGCAAGCTACTGTCTTTTTGAGGAAGTTATGTTACACATCATAAAAACAGTCTCTGCTCTAGAAGACGCTATGCCTTTATGCAGTGAACAGGATGACATCTTACTTATAGAAGATGCAGTGTACGCTGCTAACTCGCAACATAAAGCATTTTCCCATCTAAAAAATCGCAGCGTATTTGTGTTAGAGAGCGATGCGCAAGCTCGCGGTATTGCAAATCGTATCAGTCCATCGCTGACGATTGTGAATTACTCAGGCTTCGTTGAACTAACAGCAAAACAGGATAAATCCCTAACTTGGGATTGAACAAGATTTGCTGTCGACAAAGCTTTACGGATGAATTGTTCTAATTGAACAAAAAAGATCCGTATATTTCTTGACACACCTCTCACTGCTGCATAGAATTTTGCGTCCCTAACTGCATTGGCAGTTGGGGATAGATTTTTCACAAAGCTTACTTTCAAGTAAATCAGGAGCTAGTTAATGGCAACTATTAACCAGTTGGTACGTAAGCCACGTGCAAAGCAAGTTGTTAAAAGCAACGTGCCTGCACTAGAAGCGTGCCCACAAAAACGTGGTGTATGTACTCGTGTTTACACTACTACACCTAAAAAACCTAACTCAGCACTTCGTAAAGTTTGTCGTGTACGTCTGACAAACGGCTTCGAAGTTACATCGTACATCGGCGGTGAAGGTCACAACCTTCAAGAGCACTCAGTTGTTCTAATCCGTGGTGGTCGTGTTAAAGACCTTCCAGGTGTGCGTTACCACACTGTTCGCGGCGCACTAGACTGTGCTGGCGTAAATGACCGTAAACAAGGTCGTTCTAAGTACGGTGTGAAGCGTCCTAAGTCTTAATGGATTCCGTTAAGTAAGGCCAAACACTAAATTATTTTTAATTTTTTGAAAAAACTGAAAAGTTTTGGATAAAACCTGAAGAAGACAACGGAGATAAATCCATGCCACGTCGTCGCGTCATTGGTCAGCGTAAGATCCTTCCAGATCCAAAATTCAAATCTGAATTGCTGGCAAAATTCGTTAACATCCTAATGGTTGACGGTAAAAAATCTACTGCAGAGAAAATCGTTTACACTGCACTAGATGCTATGGCTGAAAAGTCTGGTAAAGACCACTTAGCTATTTTTGAAGAAGCTCTTGAAAACGTTCGCCCAGCGGTAGAGGTTAAATCTCGCCGTGTTGGTGGTTCAACTTACCAAGTACCTGTAGAAGTACGTCCGGTTCGCCGTAACGCACTTGCTATGCGTTGGTTGGTTGAAGCTGCGCGCAAGCGTGGTGAAAAATCTATGGCTCAACGCCTAGCTGCTGAAATGCTAGACGCGTCTGAGAACAAAGGTACTGCGGTTAAGAAACGTGAAGACGTTCACCGCATGGCTGACGCAAACAAAGCGTTCGCTCATTACCGTTGGTAATACCTTCTGTGCTGCGAGGTTCTCTCGCAGCACTTTTCTATACTCTAAGGTACACCTTAGTAAGAGGATACAATCGTGGCTCGTAAAACTCCTATTGAGCTATACCGTAATATCGGTATCTGTGCTCACGTAGATGCAGGAAAAACAACCACAACTGAGCGTATTCTGTTCTACACTGGCCTTTCTCACAAAATCGGCGAAGTTCACGATGGTGCAGCAACCATGGACTGGATGGAGCAGGAGCAGGAGCGTGGTATCACTATCACATCCGCTGCGACTACTACATTCTGGCGTGGTATGGAAGCACAGTTCCCTGAGCATCGCGTAAACATCATTGATACCCCTGGACACGTTGACTTTACTATCGAAGTAGAGCGTTCTCTTCGTGTACTTGATGGTGCTGTGGTTGTGTTCTGTGGCTCATCTGGTGTTGAACCTCAGTCTGAAACTGTATGGCGTCAAGCAGACAAATACCACGTTCCACGTTTGGTATTTGTAAACAAGATGGACCGTGCGGGCGCAGACTTCCTACGCGTTGTGAACCAAATTAAGAATCGTCTTGGTGCGACTCCTGTTCCAATCCAGCTGAACGTTGGTGCGGAAGATGAGTTCAGAGGTGTCATCGACCTTATCAAGATGAAAATGATCAACTGGAATGATGCCGATCAAGGCACTTCGTTTACTTACGAAGACATCCCAGCTGACATGATTGAACTTGCTGAAGAGTGGCGCAACCACATGGTTGAATCCGCTGCTGAAGCTAGCGAAGAGCTGATGGACAAGTACCTTGAAGAAGGTGAATTGACTGAAGCTGAGCTCAAACAAGCTCTACGTACTCGCACACTAAATAACGAAATCGTACTGGCTACTTGTGGTAGTGCGTTTAAGAACAAAGGTGTTCAAGCGGTACTGGATGCAGTAGTTGAGTTCTTGCCATCGCCTGTTGACGTACCTGCAATTAAAGGTGTCGACGAAAGAGAAAATGAAGTTGAGCGTCATGCTGACGACAACGAACCTTTCTCAGCGCTAGCGTTTAAGATTGCGACTGACCCATTCGTGGGCACGCTAACTTTCATGCGTGTTTACTCCGGTGTTGTAAACTCGGGTGACGCTGTTTACAACTCAGTAAAAGAGAAGAAAGAGCGTTTCGGTCGTATCGTTCAGATGCATGCGAATAAGCGTGAAGAAGTGAAAGAAGTTCGCGCTGGTGATATTGCAGCTGCTATCGGTCTGAAAGACGTAACAACAGGTGACACACTGTGTGATCAGAACCACAAAGTGATTCTAGAGCGCATGGAGTTCCCTGAACCAGTTATTCAGATTGCTGTAGAGCCTCGTTCTAAGGCAGACCAAGAGAAAATGGCTATCGCGCTAGGTAAACTAGCAGCGGAAGATCCATCATTCCGCGTGGAAACGGACGACGAATCAGGTCAGACTCTGATCTCAGGTATGGGTGAACTTCACCTAGACATTATCGTTGATCGTATGAAGCGTGAATTCAGCGTTGATTGTAACGTTGGTAAACCTCAGGTTGCTTACCGTGAAACCATTCGTGGTAAAGCGGAAGTTGAAGGCAAGTTTGTTCGTCAATCAGGTGGTCGTGGTCAATACGGTCATGTTTGGGTCAAACTTGAGCCTTCTGAGCCTGGTGAAGGTTTCGTATTCGTAGACGAAATCGTGGGCGGTGTGATTCCTAAGGAATACATCAGTTCGGTATCGAAAGGTATCGAAGAGCAAATGAATAGTGGTGTTCTAGCGGGTTACCCTGTACTAGATATTAAAGCTACACTATTTGATGGTTCTTACCACGATGTAGACTCAAGCGAGATGGCGTTTAAGATCGCTGGCTCGATGGCATTCAAGAAAGGTGCACTAGAAGCACAACCTGTGATTCTAGAACCTATGATGAATGTCGAAGTAACCACTCCGGAAGACTGGATGGGTGACGTTGTTGGTGACCTAAACCGTCGTCGCGGTATCATTGAAGGCATGGACGAAGGTGTGGCTGGTCTTAAGATCATCCGTGCTCAAGTACCACTATCCGAAATGTTCGGTTACGCAACTGATCTACGTTCTGCAACTCAAGGCCGTGCGTCTTACTCTATGGAGTTTCACGAGTACGCTGAAGTGCCGAAAAACTTCGCAGATAAAATTATTGCAGAGCGTGGTTACTAATTGACGATTGAACTGCAAAAAGTTTACGACTTTTTGCGAGATCAGGGCGTCCAAATATTGCGCTAACGGGCGTTGGCGCATAAAATAACAATTTCTGGCGCGTCGTCGATCAATAATGATCACGACGAATCATAACTAGGAAGGAACACGATCGTGTCTAAAGAAAAATTTGAACGTACGAAACCGCACGTTAACGTTGGTACTATCGGCCACGTTGACCACGGTAAAACA